>JBGCFY010000124.1:0-17254 GCA_045110315.1 Saprospiraceae bacterium | reverse complement strand
TAACACAGTAGTCAAGCAATAACTCAATATTTAGGCTTATCAAATGTTGACTATGTTTATCTATAGCTTGCTCATACTCCTGAACTACTTTAGTAATAAGTACTTCAATGGTTTCTTTTTCATTCTCTGATAAGTGTAGTCCTTCATTAACTCGATACTCAAAGAAGGAGTATTCTCTAATCTTTTTGCTTAGGTTAGATTTTCGGATGAGATCAGGATGGAAAATTAAATTCCACCCTTCACTACTACCTTCTTTCGTTTCTATGATATTATCGTACTGTATTACTTGATTAGGTGCGGTGAATAATAGCGTACCACTTTGAAAATCGTAGTTACTTACACCATATTTTAAATCACCACATATTCCTTTTTTTAAAACGATACTGTACAACTTTGAGATGACTTTTGTATCATTAAAAGAACCTACATTCTTTACCTCATCATTTTTTATAATAGATACCAAAGGATGCTTAGGTGGAGCTAAACCCAGCGCTATGTGTGCATCGCTTACGGTGTCTATCTCAATTTCTCTTTCCATAATTATACAATATCTTATTTTGAATTTACTTGTTGATTTAGAAAATTTGAAATTCCTTCTACAGCAGGATTTACATATTTAGGTTTCCAATATATTTCAAAATGCCCAGCACCCTCTAATACAAGTTTTTCTTTGGGACCTTTGATTTGGTCATACAGTCTTTCAGCACCTTCCAAACTAACGGCTTCTGTTCCTAAGACCATATATGTAGGCTTTTTAATCTTATTTGCTCTATCGTAAATAGCGTAATCAAGTCCTGCTGAAATAGAATTTAGACTCACTAAATTTTTCCAAGTCGGTGTATCACCAGGTTTTCCTGGAAGATAATAAGTCATCATTCCCAGTACAATAGGTGAAACAGGAATTACACCGCCTGAATTCTCATCTACAGCATGTGGTACAGGCTGTGTCGTCATTTCGTTCCCAAAAAGCTTATATGCTACTCTTACTACGCCACCTACGGTTTTTAAGACCTGTTCCATTATTGCAGAACCACCCGTGCCCTCTTCCGAAGAAGTAAGGTATGGTGTAACCAGAATTTCAGCCTTGATTCTTGAATCTTCTATTGTAGCGTCAGCAGCGACTCCTGCTCCTGCACAAATACCCAAATTGAAGATATTCGTTTTATCTACAAACTCAAAAGAATTTACAAAATCTACTGCATTCTTTTGGTCTTCAATCATTCTCCAAGGACTCATTAAACCTCGATGACCAGTGCTCTCGCCAAATCCTCGAGGGTCAAATACTAAAGTTAAATATCCTTTTTTGCTTAGCTTTTCGGCATAGATACCTGCCGTTTGCTCTTTCACACCAGAGTGAGGAGGCATTAAGATAATGGAAGGATACTTTTCATTGATATTAAAGCTATCAGGAAGGTAAAGATCTCCAGCAATCTTATCGCCATGACTTAAAAACTCAATACTATTTTTCCCGGATTCCAGATTTGTAGGCTTATTGACTTTGCTGATTGTTCCTCTTGGATTAAAATGTGATCTACCGATTAGATTGAATATAATCAGTAAAATAAGTAATCCTGCAATTGATAAGCCAATGATTTTTAAAACACCCATAATTTTAATTTTTGATTTTTCTAAAAAATTATTGAATGCAAATTTAGCTTAGACTCGGGAGTCAAAATTTATAGAAATCACGGAAAAACTAATTAAAATTACTGATGATGAGAAATTTGGCTTAATCTCAATTTTAATTGATGTTGATTCAAATATATGAGCAAGTTCGTATTGAATACGAAATTATAATCTTAACTTGTAAAGTATACAAAAAGGAAATTATACATGATGATTATGTTAATTTTATTTTCTCTTTTGTAAAACTAAAGGCAAAACGGCTAGTGCCACTAAACGCATCTACATCGTTTGCACAAAGCGTTAGCATCCATATCATATTGGGATCATATTACGGGAGAATGTGTATCAGGAAAACATAAAGGATATCAACTTGAAATTTTGCATTCTCATCAAATATTAACTCTTAATACTGATGGTGGTATAACTTGGACCGTCCAATCTTCAAGTCAAGAGTTTGGTTTAATCCATGCCATAGATGAAAACAATCTAATCGCTGGAAAAGATGCCACCTTTAGTTTTGCGGAAGATATTTATAAATCATCTGACGATGGTGATAACTGGATGTGATTGCAAAAGAGCTTCGTCCTGACTTACAAGCCTTTACCTTCGGTTGCTAGCATCATTTTAAAACAACTTCATAGAATGAAATCGCTGAAAGGGTTTAAGGCGAAAAATAAGATTAGCATTCAGGTTTAAAAGTTTCCGGTTAAACCGAACTACCTCATTTATAAAGAAGAAAATAGCAACGTGAAAATCCAGATGCTCTATGAAGGGGAATCGTTTTGAAGGACTCAGAAGAAAATTATGCAACTATTTGACGTCCAGCGGCTTGTAATAACAAAATATCTTGCAAAGAAACCTCACTAATTATTGATTATCAGATAGTTAAAACTCATAAGCTTATTCTCCGCAAAAAACATCGAAGTAAAAAGTCATTATCCTATAAATATTGGGCGCTATTACTTAGTTTTTATAGCCTATAAATTGATACCTGCTTGAAAAGGAATACCAAAAAAATACTATATTTGCGGCTAGATAATAATTTTAACTTTTTTACATAATTTAAAACATAATCAAATGAAGAAGGTATTACTATTTAGCATGTTAGCCTTATTCCTTTCTTCCTGCTATTCGGTGAAGTATAGTGTTGGAAAAGGTGCACAGTCGGGTGTAGAAGTCAAAGCCAAAAACCATTTTGTCGTTGCCGGTTTAGCACCAATAGGCGAGCAAAAATCACCACAGGAATTGGCGGGTAGTGCGACAGATTATGATGTGGAAATTACACATTCTTTTGTCGATGGCTTACTGAGCGCAATCACTTTTGGTATTTATACCCCAACAACAACAATTGTCAGAAAGTAATCGAATGAAAATTCTAAAGATACTTTTATATATTGTATTGGGCGCACTCATCTTAGCGCAGTTATTTACCATTGTCAAAAAATTAGGAAATCCCGATGCTTTTGATTTTGGGTTTATTGTTGGTAAACTTTTACTCATTGGCTTATTTTTACTCCTTGGAAAAATAGCAATAAGGGTGATTAATCAAAAAATGAACTGATTGTGGCTAAAAAAATGAAAGTCGATAATTCTATTTTGAGTTATCGACTTTTCTATTTGGATGCTATGGTTTTCTTAAAAGAAAATTAGCGTAGAACTTTCTGCTTAACTTTGAAATAACTTGATTTGTTTCTTCCACTAGCTATTGGAAAAAAATAAATAGAAATGCCTAAAAAGGAAATTGAAACCTATTGTCCTAAAAGTCGAGCAGCTTGGCGAAAATGGTTGGAAAAAAACCATGCATCAAAGCAGGCCGTTTGGTTGATTTATTTTAGAGTGTCAACGAAAATATCTTCTATTAGTTGGAGTGAAGCCGTTGACGAAGCCCTTTGTTTTGGGTGGATAGATAGTACTAAAAAGACAATTGATGAAGAAAGGTATAGGCAGTATTTTACTAGAAGAAAGCCTAGTAGCACTTGGTCGAAAGTAAACAAAGAAAAAGTTACCAAACTCATTGCAAATAAGCAAATGACCAAAGCGGGTCTTGACTGTATAGAAATTGCTAAAGAAAATGGAAATTGGACTTTAATGGATGATGTTGAAAATTTGATTGTCCCAGAAGATTTAAGGATCGCTTTGCGTGAAAAAGAAGAGGCAATGAAATTTTTTGAAGGTCAGTCAAAGTCAATTAGAAAAATGATGTTGTATTGGGTAGTGAGTGCTAAAAGAATTGAGACTCGGAAGAAGAGAATCTTAGCCATTGCAAAATCGGCTGCCGAAGGTAGGAAACCCAGTCAGTTTGAATAGAAACTACGGGACTTTTTTTTCAATTTGTATATGTGCTAAATAAGAAAGTAGCACAAAATTGATTAACTTGTAGAGAAGATTAGCAGATGGTTCTGGACGAAATATACGATTCCCTCTATAAAATTAGCTTGCGTTTTCTTGTTAAAACATTCAAAATCGAACATAATTTAATGGTGATAGAATCTCTTAGTATTTACAAAATGAAATGGATGCTTATCTCTATTATTTTATTGATCAGTTTGCAAGCCTATGGTCAAGTTTCTAAAAAGATTGATTCGCTGGAATATGAGCTAATTACTCCGGATGAATTTTGTGAAATTTTTAATGATTCGGTCCTATCGGAATTAACAGCTTCTTTTTTCAGTGATCCTGAAAACTTACCGTACGAAACTTTACTGAAAATTGCTTTGGCTTGGAACTCGCCGAAGCTTAATCAGGAAATACTTAAATTGAAAGAGATAGATCTTTGTGCGATGAAATTCTCTCCAGCTAAAAGAGTAATATGGGGCGATTTTATGCTTAGCATTGATGATTATTGGAGCAATGATATATTATTCTTTAGTAATGGAATGTTAGCTTTGCATCAAGAAGCTAAGCAGCCAATTTTTCCCTACTATAAACTCATTAGTGACAAGCCAAGTGTTTCTTATTTTGCACCAACTTTGATAGATTGTTTAAGAAAAGATGATGGAATTCAAATAGATTCGTTAAGAGAAATTTGCAAAAAAGATATTACGATTAACGAGTTTTTTGTTGATCTAAATCCTCCGCTCATTTCTCATCTTACTTTAATGGAAAAAGATGAAAAAATAGCATATATTTCTGATGGCAATAAACTTTCAAGTGAGCAAAAATTACGATTAAGAAAATTAGAAAAGAACCAGTACCTAGAGATTTTAATGACAATTGAGTATCCGAATGCGGCTAACTTTTTGGTCACGGAAACAATTGGATCTTTGATCTATAAAATAGTAAAATAAGTAAGGTTAAACATATAGAGTAGTTGGTGTTCTTTGTTTATCTCATTTTGTACACTTTTAAATGACACTTTTTCTTAAATACTGAAAATAAATTCCCCAATTTATAGTTACTACCTTTGTACCAAAGCTTGTAACTTAATAAAAAAATAAAAATGAAAATAAAAACTTTACTAATTGTAGTCGTCCTGACTTTGATGACCTTGAACGTACAATCACAATCTACTTTACCAGTCATACATTCCAACGTAGAAATTATTGATATCAGAAATGGAAGCGAATTGTCAAGAGGCGCTTGGACTTTAGCACCCGAGGTTAAGCCAGATGTATATACTTCGGGTAAGCGTGGAGAATGGGTTACCTTTTATACAGACGTGGATTCTATTCGGTATAAAATCCATCCAGATTCCGTTTTTAATTTTGTTATTTTGCTGAATGGAAAGGATTCCGCTCTTACTCAGATCAAGTATAAACCAACGTATTTGGATGTTTTAAAAGGAGCCGTAGCGTATAATCAACGAGAGCAAATTGCTATTCCCAGTTTTTATTATCAAGATTCTTCGGACCTTCGTTTAAAGGTGCTGAGAAAGGAGTTTAAATTGGATTCGATTGCGGGAGGTGGCAATGAGGTTTCAAGGATTCTAAATTTAATGCACTGGATACATGACTTGGTTCCTCACGATGGGAATAGTGAAAATCCAGTTGTTAAAAATGCGATGAGTTTGATTAAGGAGTGTAAACAAGGAGATCGTGGGTTGAATTGCCGAGGATTGTCGACGGTATTGAATGAATGTTATTTGGCGCTAGGGATAAAATCAAGGTTTGTGACTTGTATGCCCAAGGATTCCGTTTTTAATGATTGCCACGTGATTAACATGGTGTTTTCAAAGGATTTAGATAAATGGATTTGGATTGATCCAACGAATGATGCCTACGTAATGGACGAAAAAGGAGAATTATTAGGTTTAGCGGAGGTCAGAGAAAAGTTAATCAAAGGAGAAATGCTCATCTTGAATCCTGATGCAAATTGGAATCATAAAGCCTCGACGGTAAAAGAATATTATTTGTTTAATTACATGGCTAAAAATTCATATAGATTTAGCTGCCCGCTGAGGAGTGAGCATGATTTTGAAACCAATCAAAAGGGGAAGGTACGTGCGTACGTTGAGTTGATTCCCATGGATGGTTATTGTCAAAAGCCCAAAATATCGGAAAAAACGTATAAGCAATCGGGAGTGACTTTTAAAACTTATAAAACCAATAATCCAAATCAATTTTGGATTAAGCCCAAATAGTAATTTTTTCCAAAATGAAAAAAATCAAGATACAAACGACCCGCACGAAATTGAACTTGATCGAATTGTCAGACTTAGTATCTATTCATCACTTGCACCTTTTGCCGGAAACCGATAAGTTTAATACATTAGGAATTCCTACAGACTTGGAGGAAACTAGAACGGTCCTTGAGTCTTGGATCGCAGCTCATCAACTAGCCGAAATTAAAAATTACACCTTCGTGATTGTGGATGAAATCAGCGGAGCATTTATGGGCTTATTTGGACTCAAGCTTAGTACGCCAAAATATAAGAGCGCGGAAATTTGGTATAAATTAGATCCTAAATATTGGGGAAAAGGGTACGCAACGGAAGTCTTAAGAAAGATGATTGCCTACGGATTTGAGACTTTGAGCTTACACCGAATAACCGCAGGATGCGCGATTGAAAATATTGCTTCTATCAAAGTCTTGGAAAAAGTTGGAATGATAAAAGAGGGTAGAAGGCGACAAATTTTACCCTTGCAGTCAGGATGGTCGGATAATTTTGAATATGCGATTTTAGCAACGGATATTAGGAAGTAGTCGTGAACTTAAAAATGAAAAATGAAAATTATAATTTTAGGATTAGCCTTAATGCTCGTTACAACTTGCCAAAGTCAAACGATAAATAATCCATTGCTTCAAGACTTGAAAGCGAAGGTCGCTGAAAAAGTTTACCCAAAAATTGATGGTATTATTGTCGAACACGGCGATAAAATTATCGTAGAGGAATATTTCAATGATTTTGAAAAAGATAGCCTTCATGATACGAGGTCTTCTTTTAAATCAATCACGAGCCTCTTAGCAGGAATCGCAATCGACAAGCAACTATTTACGCTTGAGGATAAACTCAGTCGATTTTTTCCCGATTTGAAAAATGAGGAGAAGCGGAATATAAGGGTAAAGGATTTGCTAGAAATGCGGTCAGGTTTGAACTGTGAAGAGTTTTATGAAATCGGTCCAGAATGTGAGAGCGAGATGTGGGATTCCAAGGATTGGATCGCTTACTGCTTGAACGTTGAGGTAAAAGGGTTGCCGGGATTAAACTGGTCTTACAGTTCTAACGATCCTATGTTGGTCGGCGAAATAATCTCGCGAGCCAGTGGAATGTCCATCATGGAATTTGCAAAGCAAAATCTTTTTAAGCCTTTAGGTATTGAAAAGTATCGCTGGACTATTTCTCCGAAAGGAAGAGGAATGACGGCGGGGTCTTTTTATATGCGACCGATTGATATGCTCAAGGTTATTGACTTAGTAGAAAATAAAGGGCGATGGAACGATCAGCAAATCGTAAGTGAAGAATGGGTTGAACAATCTACAAATTGCGAAATTGACATCGACTTCTCTTTTACAAGGTATTCAAAATTGAAAAATGCGAAATACCGAAGTGCAGCCTACGGTTTCTTTTGGTACCAAGAAGTCCTACAATATAAAAATATAAAAACAAGTGTTTTGTTTGCTTCTGGCAATGGTGGTCAGTACATGATGTTGTTGCCAGACTACAATGCAAAAGTAATTTTTACGGGAAGTAATTATGGAAATTGGAGAGGCAAACTTCCTTTCGAAATATTGCTTCGATATCTTATCCCAATGATTGAAAAGAAAAACTAACCTTGATCTAAAAGAGGCGATTCACAAGACTTCAACAATAAAGTTTAGATAGACTTGGTTTGAGGGTTCTTTTTTCTGTCTCTTGTTACCATTCAGTTGTTTTATCTTATCCTGCCTGCTCTATTCGCAATCAAATTTCAAATTCTTCTTACTAGTAACTTCAACTCGACTAGCCTTGAAAAACGAACCCAGTAGTCATTCTGTATCTTTTTTTTTGCGCCTATTTGTTAAAATAAATGTAATTCAATAAAAAAGTCGACATTATATAACAGATAGAATGCATTTGTCGAAAAAAGTATTTATATTGATTATTACGATAACTACTTCAAGTGAAAATTAGTTGTCAAACATTTCTTCAAGTTTGGGGCTTTTATTTAAAGGGATGCCAAACAGATTGTAACCAACCATATAAAGAATTAAATTCCTATTGATGCCAACGCTTCGATAGGCTCCTTTTCTATTTCGCAACTTCTACTTCACGAGTACCAGAGACTGTTGTTTCCTGGCGCCCTGGCCTTCCTATTTCAACTGCTTGTTGCTAGGAACGGTCCCTAAGTCGTGATCATTATTAATGCTAAAAACCTTGCGCTGCATGATGTCGAAATATAGTATTTTTTATTTTCTCGGGTGTTGCATTTGTGGAAGCTTATTGCTGATTTCTATTCAATTTATTAGTTGTGAAAAACAAATTGAAACGGTCGAAGTCTTAACTGATTTCTCCGGCAAGCGGAATCGGTTAACGGCACAGGAATGGAGGAATACCGGACAACTTTTGTTTGAGTCAAGATCACTCTCTCCTAAAAAAGTTTCCTGCCAATCTTGTCATGCACCCAAGACTTATTTTCAAGATGGATATGAAGTCGCCATTGTTTATAATAAAAAACTAACTCGAAATACACCAACACTTTTAAACGTCAACCGATACACTTCTTTTTTTTGGGACGGTCGGGTAAACAGCATTCGCAAACAACTCGAAGGTCCTTTGTTTTCGAGAGCAGAAATGGAAAGTAATCCCGCGCTTCTTTATCAAGTGATAACGACGGATAGTCTTTTTGAAAAAGCAGTTAAGCAAGTAGGTGTAACCGATAAAAGTCAAGCCGTGGAATTTGTGATGTACGCACTTGAACAATACCTTTTTTCTATCACCACGAAGCGTACAAAATTCCACGATTTTCTGAATGGAGAACAGACCTTATCAAAACAAGAAGCAGCGGGCTACGAGATTTTTTTAAACAAAGCCAAGTGTGGTCGTTGCCATCCTGCTCCTGATTTTACCGATAATAAATACCACGATATCGGACTCCCGCGTCGAAAAACCATCTTTGAAAGCTATAAAGAAAAAGGGAAAGTCAGGTATCGTTTAGGGTCTGATTTTGGTAGAGGAAACATTGTCATCGGATCAGAAAATTTATTTGCCTTTCGAACTCCTTCGCTGATCAACGCGGTACTTACTGCGCCGTATATGCACGATGGTGCTTTTAATGAATTGGAAGAGGTCATTGATTTTTATGCAAGAAGGGATTCCGTCCTCCTTCAAGCTCCTCTATCTAGTACTGAAAAAAAACAACTACTCGCTTTTTTGAAAACCCTTAACGATGAAAAATATACGCTCAATAACGAAAATTAACGCATCGAAATAATCTTTAGCTATTAACTCTTGTACCACATCTATCAGCACTAACACAAATTTAATGGCAACTTAATTTTGCTTCAGTGTTTGATACACAATGTATTCATTGCAAAGTGCATTGAACTATTTTATCATTTTAAAAAACTAATATCATGAAATCAAAAATCAGTATGCTAATGTTTTTAAGTCTTCTAATTTTTGGGTCTTGCCAAAAAGAAGACATTACCGTAACCGAAACTCCTCAAATGGATAATATTGAAAATGCAGCAACGCCCAGAGGCGGTGATCCAGCGGCTATTCTTGTTCATTGGGGGGATAATCAGGAAGACCCTGTACAAGGCGCTCGAATTTTTAATATGGAAACGAACGAACTCATTGCTGAAACAAACGGGGAAGGCGTGGCTTGCGTTTTTCTATTCCCTGGAAAGTACCGCGTGGTAGATCCAGCATATGGTGTACAACAGGCAGTCGTTAAATATCCAGAGGATTTTGAATATGAAGATATATTTGGAAAGAGAGGAGTCATTATTGCTTGGGGCATTAACGGCGAACCTATTTATGAATAAGTGCGAATCAAGTTTTACGAAAGTAGTTTAGCCATTTATTCGAAGGAGGTTTGTTTTCATTCTTCTTAGCGAGTCGTCTTTTTCTTTAGCTTGTATTTTAAACTTGCTTTTTTAATAAAAAATAATCTGACTACTCAGGAGCTTGGAAAAGCTATTTTCAAAAACTATTTCTTTTGTGGAACAGGATATTAAATAGATCGTCCCGAATCTTTGTTACGAAGGTTCGGGAATTTTTTATGCTTATCAATACTGATAAGCGAATGCTTTGATTATTTTTGTTAATTTAGAGAAAATAATATTGCAAATTTGAATTCATCAATACCTACTTTAAGGTAGCCTTTTTCAATGAAAACTTTAACCGACATAACTATGAATCTTGTTCTACAATTTTTGCTGCTAATTTTTGCTACTTCCTTGTATAGTCAGGTTTCTCCTAATACTGATTATTACCGTCATCTGCGGTACAACCATATTTCTCCCTACGCAGATATTTCGGGCATTCATCCGATTGATCGCTCGACGGCGAAATCGACTTCTCATTATGTTTTTAGGTATAACGGATCAGGTAAGTTGGTCGAAATTATCAATAACCATTACCATACGGAAAAGAAACATCCGCTCGCGTCCATTGGTGTTTATAGAGTAGTAATCGAATATAGCGGAGATAAAGAAACGAGAACTTTTTATGATCCGAAGGGAAATAGAATTAGTAATGATCGAGCAGTATACAAGGAAGTGTATAGCTATGATAAAAATAAATTTAAATCTCAACTGGAATTTTTTGATTTGAATGGTCTCCCGATGGAATCCAATTGGGAAATTGCTAGCTACGAATGGACACAAAATAAAAACTTTGTCATTGAGCGACGGTACAACTTAAAAAAAGAAATGGTTAATGTTTCTCCTTATTTTGAATTTGGAATTACGGGAATCGAGTTAGATGAAAAGGGTTTGCCCAAGGCGCATTACAACTTAAACGAACAATTAGTTGTGACAAATAATTCAGTGGGCGTTGCTTCTTATCGCGATCTTTTTGATACTAAGGGGAATCATGTAAAATATAGCTATTACAACGCTAAGGATAGCTTGACGCTCAATCAATGGCGTTTTGCAGTTGGTCAGAAATCCTATGATGAATGGGGGAATAATATTTTGCTTGAGCAATTCGATACGCAAGGAAAGTTAACAAGAAGTCGTCCAATTTATAGCAATGTGGAAATTGAAATTAGTGCAGCAGCAACGGCACAAGATTCTATAGATATCAAAAAGCAATCCTTGGGTTACTTAAAAGCATTGCAAGCGTTAGATCCAGTATTGATGAATGAAGTGATGAATGATAGCCTCAACAAAGTGACTATTGGATACGACCGAGCGATAAAGAAAGAAGTCGCTAAAGCTACGACTAGAGATCAAATGATTGCTTTTGCTAAAGACTGGAACAAGTCCAATACTAAATTTCCACCAGTGCCAAATAATCAATTGAAGATACTGAGTATCTATAATCGAATTGCTTCGGTGCAATTGGTTTCAGATAACTGGGTTGAATATCTGCACCTAATAAAATTAAATGAAAAGTGGGAAATTGTTAATCTCATCTGGCAACACAAGGATATCAATCGGTATCCTAAGTAATGTCAAGGTCGAAGGAAATATTCTTTGCTATCCAAATCAATTAAATTACTTATGATGCAACCCGCAACTTACGAAAAAGCGAAGAAGATTGGAACGACCATTTTAGTTCAAATGCTTCCCGTAATGATCGGTGTCTATTTAGGCTTTGCTATGAATAACTTTGGAGAACGCCAAAAATTAGAAAAGCAATCAAACACCTACAAAGAGATGCTGAAAAATGAAATTCGGGAAAATTTAGCCTCCGTAGAAAACGTAAATTCCTATCATATTCAACTAACTAATAAGTTTTCAGAAATTCTGGAAGCAGAAAATATGAAAGAAAAATTTGGTAGCATGCAATTCCGAGGGTTCAAACCTGGCTTCGTAAATAATAGCGCTTACAACACCGGTATTCAGACTGGCATCATTCAAGAATTTGATTTAAAATTGATTCAATCTTTAAACAGATTATATACCTTACAAGGAAAATACAACCGCTTCAATGAGAACCTGATTAACTCCTATATATCCAATAAATTTCCAGAAACGAACAGTGAAATCAGGAGCCTCTTGATTTCTTCATCCATGAGCATGACCGATATATTGATCTACGAAAAAGAATTGCGCTCCTTTTATCAGGAAATTTTGAAGGCACTCTAGTTGCCAAATCTCTTATTTTGCTAACAAAATTATAAGCATAGAATCTTTTTTCAAGTTTAAAGATCATATCTTTGCGAAGAACGAAGTTGCGGTAAACCTATTTTAAACAACTTCACTAAAAAATAAACATTTAAAATAAAAAGTCATGGCAAAAGGTAAAAACGCAAAGAAAGCCGTTAAAAAAGAACCTGCTAAAACTGCAAAAGAGAAAAAAGCAGAAAAGCGCTTGAAAAAAGGTAAATAGTTTTTGTAGTTCAGTGGTAAACTAGGTCAACCATTGGTGTTGCGTAACTACCTTACGGGTAATTACAAAAATAAGCCAAAACCGTTACCCCTTCCTGCCGTTGTTTGAGAATCAACTTTCGCTTCCTATTTTGCTGCGAACAGTTATTTTCAAACAACGGCTTTATTATTTAAAGCTTGATCGAACTTCTAAACTTCGAGCTATACAATTGTCTTGGTTAGTTAAAAAATGAAAAAACTAAAAAACTTTTGGTTACAGCCTGCGAAAGGCTTCACGGAAGAAACGATCGGCGTTTCAGAAGAACGGCTTTGCGCCAAAGAAAAAGAAGTAGGCTTTAGTTTTCCAAAGGAGTACCGCGATTTGATGAAAGCACAAAACGGTGGATATCTGCGAAAATATCGAATCAACGAGCAACTCGACTTAGAAGATTTTGAACGATTGGAATACGTTGAAACTTTTTTAGCTTATTTGTATCAAACTAAGTCGGAGGAAGACTTAGAAGAAATGTATCGTCAATTTGAATTTTGCGATCCGAAGCGACTGATCTCTTTTGCCAGTTTGTACGGACACGGAGTGGTTTGTTTTGATTATGGTTGGCTACAAAAGGAACCCCGACACGAGCCCGGAATTATTTTTATCAATGATGATGGGGATGATTTTTTGCATTATGAAATTGTTGATAAGTTCAATAATTTCGAAGAACTCTTATCGTCTTGCAAACACGGTCGTTCTACTCGACATTGGGATGAAACGGCTCTAGTAATAAAATCTGATCTCCGCTTTGAGAATTTTGCAACAGCGGTATCCAAGCTTTGGAAGATTGATCTGGAAACCAAAACTGATGATCGTTTTGGCTGGTACAACTTCGAAAAATACTATCTGGGAACAGTTCCATTAGTGATCGACGACGAAACGGTCCAAGAATATATTAAGCAATCGGGAGCAACCCTTAATGACACCCAAGAATGGATTAAAAAAGAAGGTCGTCAACGATTCATCAAAGCAATATTTTCTCCCAATCAACACCTCGCCAATACTTTTCTATTCCCTGCCCAAGCAGCGGCTAATATTGTGATTGAAATTAAAAATCCTTGGTTTCCCAAAATGCGCGCAGTGGAGCAACTAAAAGTAGCACTTGAAGCTGAGGAACGTTTAAAAGTAAATGAGATTATGATCTACAATAACGCATAATAAGGGTTGATTGTCCTTCTTCTACCTCAAATCATAAGCCACTCCAAAGTTCAAATTGAATTGGTGGATATTTAGTTTAAAATTAGTTCCATCGAGATTCGCGCCAGGTTCCCAAGTCCACTGCGGATGAATTTTTATCGTCCAATGATTTGAGATGCGATAGCCAATAAATGGATTTATCCGAAACCCAACACTGGCTTCCTTAAATGGTGCCACTGGACTACTTTCGTTGAAGGCAACAACTTCTCCCTCTTTATTTAGTGTCTTACCAGATTGATTAGTTGTAAAATTAAGGATTGCTCCAAGCGTAACTCCGTAGACTAAATTTTGCTTATTTTGTTGTAAGCCGATTTCAAAAGGAATGCTGAAGCGTTGATATTGGTTATAATGCACAACGGTGCGAGTAGCAGTACCATCGACGTCGATATTGCTAAATTGAGTATTCAATGTATCTCCCGTAATGGCATCTGTCCATATTTTTACTAGTTGATTTTCTTTATTAATTTGAATGGATCGTTGTTCGTTATATTCAAATTTAGCGGAACGTTGGTGATATTCAAGACCAGTATTCAACAACCAATGCTTTTTCCACGACATCGTGGTGTGGAGCCCAAGACTTATTCCTAGTTCCCCCGTTTCTGTTTGTTCTTTTAGCTTAGCTAAGTCTGGATTGCTAGTGGATTTGTAGTTGAAACGGAGGAGGTTAGTTCCTCCCCATGCGCCAATTTGCCAAGCAAAAGCTTTGTCTTTTTGCATCGGGAAAGTTTCCCGTTTTAATAAGGGTAAAATCTCTTCTAAAGTAGCATCAGATTGTACAAAAGGAATTAGAGTTGGCAGCTTTGATAGCTGGAAGGACGTTCGGTCAGTAGTTTGTGCCAAAGAGAGATTTTCCCGTTCTGCTTGTTTTGTTACTGATGAAATTGTCTGTTTTTGATCCGTATTATTTGTAGTTGAAAAATCAGAGGAGTTTATTTTAGAAGGACTTATTGAAGAAGAATTTATCGCAGTAGCTTTTTCATTTTTAGCAGTGGAATCCTCAAAAACGGCTTTTGCTAAATTCGTCTCCGTGCTAATAAACTCAGAAGATTTTTTAGGAAGTATAACTTTCTTAGGGTTTATAGTTTGTAAATCAGTTTGTAAATCAGTTTGTAAATCTTCTTGCTTATATTCCTTAGAAGGAATCGCTGAGTTATTAGATTTTTGTTCCTTATTTACCTCATGGCTTACATTTTGGTTTGCGTTCTGGCTTTTATCTTGATTTTTATTTTGACGCAAATTCTGATTTACGTCTTGATTCCCATTTTGATTCCCATTTTGATTCCCATGCGTTGCAACCGTGCGTTGCGTAAGTTGCAGACTACTCGTACTCAAATAATAAGTTCCAATCAGCGCTCCAATGAGCAAAAAGCAAAGAAACAAGAATCGTCTTTTCTTTTTGTCCGCTTTTGGCTGTTCTTGATCCAAATCTTCCGTGATTGCGCCCCACAAGTCCTCACTGTCAAAACCATCGTTTGGCAATTCTTGTTGGTTAAACCTTTTTTTGTATTCGTCTTCTATTTGACTCATTATTCTTAGTTTAGGAAATGGAGGAACGTTAAGTTTGTCTTTGTAAATCAGGTTTTTTGTAATTTTTTTTTAGCCAAACCTTTGCCCTCGATAATCGTTTTCGCGACAGCGCTTCCTTAATATCCAACATCAGCGCAATCTCCTCATGTGCGTAACCGTCAATGATAAATAAATTAAAAACTTCAAAATAGCCTTCTGGCATTTGCTTAAGAATAAGTAACAAGTAGTCATCTGTCCAATTTTGCAAATCAGTAGGTAGTACTGGGGTTTCATGACTGTCAATAACAAATTCTTCTTTGGGTATACCAATTACCCGTTTGTTATAGTTAAAACAATTGTTGATCGTTATTTTTGCAGCCCATTGTTTTAGTGGCGCTTGCTTAGGATCATATTTTTCTATGCTCCGAAAAACTTTCACGAAGCTTTCTTGCAAAACATCTTTTACATACGAAGTATCCCGGAGGTATCGGTGGGCGACAGCTCGGAGATAGGGCAAAAGCAACTCGTATAGTTGTTTCTGTGCTTTTCTTTCTTGCGCAATACAAGACTTAATCAAATCATAGTCAATTTCCATCAATGCGTTTTGCTTAGTACGTAGTATACTATTTTAATTTAGCCTGACACTTCGTTACTTTGAGTAGGTGTCAGGCTAAATTTGTCTTTTCTAAAGTGTAATTTGATTCTCAGCAGTACAACCGTTTACATCAGTTATCGTCACGGAGTAAGTGCCACTGCCCGGAGCGGAAATACTTGAGGTAGTTGCTCCTGTTGACCATAAGAACGTGTATGGTGGCGTTCCTCCAGAATAACCCGTGATCAGGGTGAAAGCTTGAGGATTATCAATGAAAATTAACAGATCATTACAGGGAGCGCTATTAATCGTAACCGTAGCTTCAACGACACAACCATTAGCATCGGTGATCGTTACCGTATAAGTGCCATCTATCATAGGTGTAATGGAGGAAGAAGTTTCTCCGGTTGACCAACTGTAAGTATAAGGAGCCGTTCCACCAGTTATATTTGTTATCAAAACACCAGCGGGGTCCGATTCGGCTGTAGCGGTCAAGAATTGGCATGGATCTATTGTTGATACTGAAAATTCATCTCCAGTGACACAACCACTAGCATCGGTAATCGTTACAGCGTATACACCATTCATGGTCACCGTAATCGAAGCAGTATTTTCTCCGGTGGACCAGTCGTAAGTATACGGAGGGGTTCCGCCATTCGTATTAAGTATTAAACCACCAATCGTGTTGCCTTCTTCTATTGTTGTAGTGAAAACTAAGCAAGGGTCTGAGGTTGAGATTGTTACTTCTTCTTCGATAAAGCAACTATCTGCGTCGGTAATTGTCACAGCATAAAGACCATCGCTTGCCACGCTAATATTGGCAGTTGTTTCTCCGGTGGACCAAAGATAGGTTAAGGGAGGTGTTGCGCCATTTACTGCCGTAAACAAATCACCACTTCCTGGAGGCTGTTCGGCAATCGTTCCCGTAAGATTACAGACAACGATTTGGGGATTTACATTTTCTTCTTCAATTTTTTCAATATCTATATTTTCTTTCTGACAAGCAGTAAACATAAAAATTCCTAAAACTAAAAGCAGCGAGAGGGAGAAAAATTTAAACTTCATGATATTTATTATTTAGCTTTCCAAAAGTATTCTTCTGGAATATATTTTTAAAATTAAAACAATTTCTTAACTAATTGGATGAGGATTCGAATCGCATTCATTTATAATACACCTAGGAGACAGTATTTGTGACACTTCGGGATATTTTTTATTTTATTCTCT
This sequence comes from Saprospiraceae bacterium, assembly GCA_045110315.1. Classification (GTDB taxonomy): domain Bacteria; phylum Bacteroidota; class Bacteroidia; order Chitinophagales; family Saprospiraceae; genus CALFBG01. Next base: position 152 of record JBGCFY010000124.1, on the reverse strand, counting down.
ATGAAGTTGTTTTAAAATAGATAGCTGAATTATTTGCAAGCCATTGATTTCCAATATTTCAGCTAATTTTTTTCCTCGTGGCTATAGCTACGAAAAAAAATGGAGCTTCCTCTTGAAAACCAAGCGCTTACAACTAATTTCAACCCCCATTT
>JBGCFY010000123.1:0-47444 GCA_045110315.1 Saprospiraceae bacterium | reverse complement strand
ACGTGCTTCTCGTTCACTTTACAGAGAATAATTTCTTTCATTCCTGCTCTTTTTGCGGCCAGAATTTTTTCTTTGATTCCACCAACGGGCAAAACTTTTCCTCTCAAAGTAATTTCTCCCGTCATCGCCAGAAAAGGTTTGACAGAACGCTTTTTGAAAACGGAGGTCAAAGCCGTCAACATTGTAATCCCCGCAGAAGGACCATCTTTTGGAATGGCACCTTCGGGCACGTGAATATGAATATCTTGCTTTTCAAAAACGGCTAAATCAATTCCTAGCGATTCTGCGTTAGCTTTCAGAAAGCTAAGTGCGGTACTCGCCGATTCTTTCATCACATCTCCCAAATTTCCCGTAAGGGTCAACTTACCTTTACCTTTACTCAGGATCGCTTCGATAAAAAGAATGTCACCACCAACTCTCGTCCAAGCCAAACCAACCGCTACCCCTGGAACGTGTACCTCTTGATAAAGTTCCTTAGAAAACATGGTTGGCCCTAAAATGACGGGCAAATCTGCTTTTTTCAGCGTAGGCGTATACTTAACTTCCATTGCCACTTTCTTCGCAATATTTCGCATGACGCCCGCCAAACGTCGATCCAAAGAACGCACGCCGGATTCTCTTGTATATAATTGGATCAAATCCTCCAAAACTTCATCTTTGAATTTGACATCTTTCGCCTCTAAACCGTGCGCTGCTCGCTGCTTGGGCAATAAGTGTCGTTTTGCAATTTCCACTTTTTCTTCGATCGAGTAACCACTAACCTCAATGATTTCCATTCGATCCAACAAGGCAGGTTGAATAGTACTCAAAGAGTTGGCCGTAGCGACAAATAATACTTTGGAAAGGTCGTATTCTAATTCTAAATAATTGTCATAGAAAGCGTCGTTTTGTTCTGGATCCAATACTTCCAGTAACGCGGAAGATGGATCGCCCCGAAAGTCTTTCCCGACCTTATCTATCTCATCAAGAATAAAAACGGGATTTGAAGTCTCCGCTTTTTTGATGGATTTGATAATTCTACCCGGCATCGCCCCGATGTAAGTTTTTCGGTGACCTCTAATTTCTGATTCATCGTGCAATCCACCGAGCGACATTCGAACAAATTTTCGCTTTAAGGCTTTCGCAATTGACTTTCCTAAAGAAGTTTTTCCGACACCTGGAGGGCCGAGCAAACAAATAATCGGAGATTTCATATCTCCTTTTAGCTTCAGTACCGCTAAATGTTCTAAAATTCTTTCTTTCACCTTTTCGAGTCCGAAGTGATCTTTATCGAGCACTTGCTTGACGCGAGTAAGATTGAAGTTATCTTTACTATATTCATTCCACGGCAAGTCCAACATCAACTCTAAATAATTCAAGGTAACCGAATACTCTGCTACTTGTGGATTGATGCGACCAATCTTTTTCAGTTCTTTATTAAATACCGCTTCTACTTCTTTCGACCATTTTTTAGTTTTTGCCCGCTCCACCAATTTCTTCAATTCCATTTCCTGAGGATTCTGTCCTAGTTCCTCTTGAATGGTTTTGAGTTGTTGATTCAGAAAATAATCTCTTTGCTGCTTTTCCATATCGGTGCGCACCTTACTCTCAATCTGATCTTTGAGCTGCAGCAATTGCAATTCATTATCCATGTGCTCCAATACCGTTTCCGCTTTGCTATGCAATTCGCTAATTTCGAGAACGACTTGCTTGGCTGCAACTTTGACGCCGAGGTTAGAAGCAATGAAATTAAGTAGAAACGAATCTTTCGAAATGTTTTTCAACATCACAACGGCTTCCGACGGAATATTCGGAGACATTTCGATAATCTGTTTCGCCATATCTTTGATCGAAGAAATGAGTGCTTTATATTCCAGCTTGTCCTCTACGTCCTGCATCTCCAAAGGCTGAATTTTCCCTAACAAATAGGGCTCTTCTCGCACCAACTCGACTAAGCTAAAACGTTTTCTCCCTTGTAAAATTACCGTTGCTGTACCATCAGGCATTTTCAACAATTTGATAATTCTAGCGATAGTTCCTACTTGATATAAGTCGTCAACTTTGGGATTCTCGATTTTAGTATCTTTTTGAGATAATACGGCGACTAATCGACCCGATTCGTACGCTCGGTTAATCGCTTTGATAGATTTATCTCTGCCGACCGTAATTGGGATTACGATTCCGGGAAATAAGACCGTATTTTTGAGTGCCAATACTGGTAAAGTTTCTGGATACACTTCTCCATTCATCGTATCATCCTCATCGTCGATCGAGAAAAGTGGCATAAACTCCGTATCGTCATTCATCTTACTTGGTAAAAAAAAGTCTTCAAATAAACTCATAAAACAACGTCCTCTTTTGAGGTTATTTTAAAATGATGTTAGCAACTGAACGTAAAATAAATCAGGACAGCGTTTTTTCAAGGTTCGCGGTCGTAGCTGCGGTGACAAGAAAAAAAGAACGTACTGGATTACAATACTTTAGCTACAGCTAATAATATCTACTTTTAAACAACTTCGTTATTAAAAAATATTGGATCTCTCCATATAAGTACAAATATAAATCACTGATAAAATTTTGCCTTATAACAACATCTCCAATAAACTGAATTTAACTATATAAAATCATAATGTCAAGATGACACCTTACAATTAGCTAAATTCTATTATACAATTGATTAGTTAATGGTCAAGTACTGTGCCACGGGAATAATTATGACAAAACGAGGCTAACCATCGCTTTCTTATTAAAACGAATACTATCCACGTGCCAATTAGGCAGACTATTCTTTACAAAAAAATACCTCGGCGTCGGAAAAGACAACGAGGTATTTTTGCTACGAAGTACTTCAAGGCATTTATAAAACGATAGAACAGCTACTCATTTATCCTATTGCTTCGACTTGCTCTTCTGCTGCTGCTACATCTTCTTCGGCAAGTTCATCCAACTCAATTCTAAGGTTATCAATGATAAACTCTTGACGAGAAGGTGTATTTTTTCCCATGAAATAAGACAATACGGTTTCTATATTTGTATCGTCCAGTAAAGTCACGGGCTCCAAGCGGATATCATCGCCAATGAAATCACCAAATTCATCTGGCGAAATCTCTCCTAATCCCTTAAATCGAGTAATTTCTGGTTTACCGCGCAATTTCTGAATCGCTTTATTCTTTTCTTCTTGATTGTAGCAATAAAAAGTATCTTTTTTATCTCTTACTCTAAACAGTGGCGTCTCCAAAATATACAAATGATTATTTCGCACCAAATCAGGAAAAAACTGTAGAAAGAAGGTTAATAATAACAACCGAATATGCATACCATCGACATCCGCATCCGTCGCGATAATCACTTTATTGTAACGCAAATCTTCAATATCGTCTTCAATATTCAAGGCGTGCTGCAATAAATTAAACTCTTCGTTTTGGTAAACTACTTTTTTGGTTAAGCCATAACAATTAAGCGGTTTCCCTCTCAAACTAAAAACGGCCTGAGTCTGTACATTTCGAGCTTTAGTGATTGAACCACTGGCAGAATCTCCCTCTGTAATAAATACCATGGAGCTTTGTTTCACTTCGTCATCTCCCCGCTTATCATTGAAATGAATACGACAATCTCGTAATTTTTTATTGTGCAAGTTGGCTTTTTTAGCGCGCTGATTAGCCAATTTCTTAATCCCTGCAATCTCTTTACGCTCTCGCTCTGACTGTACAATTCGACGCTGCAACTCTTTAGCGACTTCTGGGTTTTGATGTAAAAAGTCGTCAAGTTTTTTAGAAACAAAGTCATTGACAAATGTACGAACCGTAGGACCTTCTGGGCCAATGTTTAAAGAACCTAGTTTTGTTTTCGTTTGAGATTCAAAAACGGGTTCTTCTACTCGCACACTAATCGCAGCGATAATTGATGCTCGCACATCTTTAGCATCGTAAGATTTGCTAAAAAAGTTACGGATCGTTCCTACAATGGTTTCTTTAAAAGCCGTAAGGTGCGTTCCTCCTTGTGTCGTATTTTGACCATTAACGAACGAATAATACTGTTCTCCGTACTGTTGCCCGTGCGTTATTGCTAATTCAATATCTTCCCCTTTGAGGTGAATAATCGGATAGCGTAGTTGCTCCGTGTTTGTTTTCCGCACCAACAAATCGAGTAACCCATTCTTAGAATAAAAAACTTTATTGTTGAATTTTATCTTTAAACCTGCGTTTAGGTAAGCATAGTTCCAAAGTTGATTTTCGATAAATTCATGAACGAATTTATACTTCTTAAAGATCGAAATATCTGGTTTGAAGGTAATTAGCGTTCCATTTTCCTCTTTGCTTTTCTTAATCCCCGGACTATTCGTTAAATTACCAAGTTCAAATTCTGCAATTTTCGTTTTGCCATCTCGAATGGCTTGTACCTTAAAGTAATCAGAAAGCGCATTCACTGCTTTCGTACCAACTCCGTTCAGACCAACTGATTTCTTAAATGCTTTAGAATCGTATTTTCCTCCTGTATTGATTTTAGAAACACAATCTACTACTTTACCCAAAGGAATACCCCGACCATAATCTCGAATCGTCATTATTCCATCGGTCAATACCAGTTCAATCACCTTACCATGTCCCATCACATATTCGTCGATCGAGTTATCAATAACCTCTTTGATCAGAATGTAAATCCCATCATCTGGTGACGAGCCATCTCCGAGCTTACCGATGTACATCCCGGGACGCATACGAATATGCTCTCTCCAATCTAGTGACCGTATATTGTCTTCTGTATAAGTTACTTTAGCCATATGCTGTTTAGCTATTTTTACCTCACTGCGTAATTAAAGTAGTGAAGCGTGTGATTCCTTGACAAAGAAGCTATTTAAAAACTCCTAGTTTTATTTTATAAATGGAAGTTGTTTAAAAACTCCAAAAATGTTTACGAATTGATCTTTTTGTCCAACTTTTCAGCTTTTTAATCCTCCGTAGCGGTGCTACGAACTCAAAAAACAGCTTCAACCTGAACAAAAAACTCTGCTTCTCAACTTCTTTTTAAATGATTAAACAACTTCATGCTTTAAGAACGATAAAGTGCAACTTCCCTGCTTGTTCATAGATAACAAAATGAGTTTCGGAAAGTTTCAACGTATTTTACCCCAAAACTATCCCTAGACTAAGGGAACGTCTCCATAAAACGGACAAAATTGCGTCAAAAATAAATATATGTTTCGAATTTCAAGAAGACTTTGAAAACATTCTCGCATTTTAGTAAAAAGCTACTTACCTTTGAACAAAGTTAATCATTCCATCTTAAAACAAGGAACATTTTGTTTGCTTAATTTAAGATTTCCCCGAAAAATCAATAATTTGACAAACTTTTTGTTTTAAAAACATGAAAAAGAACTTACATATAGAAATCCTATCTCAAGCGTTACGTTTGGAATTAAGGCTAAAGTTAATTGCTGCCATCACCAACTTAATGATTGGATTAGTTTTGTTCTTATACGCCGGTTTTTGGGGACTTAGTTTTGGCGCATTATTTTTCACGATCGGTCTTTATCTAGGTTTCAAAACCGTCTCTAATTGGTCGATTGAGCATTCGCAACTAATTTTTTTGCTACAATACGATCCACAAAAAATTGTGTGGGTTTATACTTCTATTACTCAACGAATGCCATTTGGTCTAGCATTTTCTAAAGCAGGTACGATTCATTTTAAGTTGGTCAACGGGGAAGATATTTCTCTTTTTATTCCCACTAAATATTTGAATCACCTTTCACTCTTGCTCAGCAAACATTTGACACATGCTACATTTGGCTATACGGTAGATCGAGAACAATGGTTTCGAGCCGCACCAGAGTTATTGCTAAAAAACGAACGTTCAACCAACGTCAACAAGAAAGATTCGTTTTAAGATAAAACTTGCCCTGAACGAATATACTTCTCCTGAAATGCTGACTAAGCAAGTAAGTACATTCGATTCAGTATTTTCAAACAAAAAAATACTTCTTTCTTTCCAGCAGCACTACTCTTTTCTTTGGCACAAAGCGCCATTTGTTTCAATCGACAAAAAGAAATAAGCATAATTCTAATCCAAACAATTTCTTGTCTGACTTATCATTTTTTATCTATGAATTTTTTATTTCGACAAGTTGATATTGCAGTTTTAGTTTTCTTTCGAATTGTCTTTGGGCTCTTGATGTGTATTGACATGCTCAATACTTTCTTTTACGACTATTTGAAAAAGAATAGTTTAGCTCCCGATCAATTTCATTTTCAATATTACGGTTTCGAATGGATTCATCCACTTCCTGAGCCAGGCGTTGGTATCTTACTCCTGTTCTTAAGTGTTGTTTCTATTTTCATCATGGTAGGAAAATGGTATCGCTTAAGCTGCTCTATTTTTGCGATTGGTTTTTGCTATTTATTTTTTTTAGAAAAAGCACATTATCTTAATCATGCTTACCTCGTCTGCTGGTTGAGTTTTCTCATGGTTCTACTGCCCGCTCACCGAGCATTCTCCTTCGATGTATTAAAGCGTCCCCAACTTCAACTCCAAACGATTCCTTACTGGCCAGTTTTTCTACTCCAATTTATGATGGGCATTGTTTACTTTTTTGGTGGTTTGGCAAAAATTAATGTCGACTGGCTCAATGCCATGCCTTTACAACTCTGGTTGAAGGATTTATCCGATATGCCTGTACTTGGTCCTGTACTGGCGCAACGGGCAACGGCTTACTTTATGAGTTATGGTGGTTTGTTGCTAGATTGTTTCATCGTTTTATTCTTAAGTTTTCCCAGAACTAGAATTTGGGCCTTAGCCGCCGCTATTTTCTTTCATAGTGTCAATGTAGTTTTATTTAATATCGGTATTTTTCCTTTTCTCTCTCTAGCTTTGACCTTGATGTATTTCAGTCCAGATTTACCGAGAAAAGGAGTTGCTTTTTTCAGTAGAAAATCAAAGCTTTTTCACAGATTAGCAACACGCCTTGCACTGCCTTTTGAAAAAACACCTACAACAAGCAATGCGAGATATCATTCGGCTTTGAGTCCGCAAAGCATTTCGATGATTATTGTCATATTTTGTACTATCCATTGTTTGATTCCTTTTAGACAACATTTATATCCTGGTCATACCGCTTGGACGGAGGAAGGACATCGTTATAGCTGGCGAATGCTACTTCGAAGTAAGCGAGCGACGGGTAGCTTCACCGTTAAGAATAGTGAAACGAAAAAACAAATCACCGTCAATCCAAAAAAATATCTAAGTGCTAAGCAAAAGCGAAAAATGCTGTCACATCCAGATATGATTTTACAATTTGCACATTTCTTACGCGATGAGTATCAAGCTAAAGGTTGGTCTGAAGTAGAAGTATATGCTTCGATTCAAGCAAGTTTAAATGGTAGAAGTAATCAGCGTTACATTGATCCAAGTGTTAATTTAGCAAAAGAAGAATGGCATTTTTTTAAGGCTTCCCCTTGGATCATTCCTTTGCAGGAATAGCAATCACCAAGGCTAATCGTTGGCAGTTTTTTTTTATTCATCAAAAGAAAAGATCTGTCCTCCTGCTCCTACGAGATAGCCTTTTCCAGAGATCACAAAAATATCTCGGAGGTCTACTTTAGGAAAACCCTCCACTTGTGCCCAATCCTTTCCTCCATTGGTTGTTCTCAAAAAAGCACCTCGATCTCCCACGGCGTAGCCCGTTACCTCATTCACAAAATAAACCGCTCGAAGTGCCGTCACTGCTCCAAAAACAGCGTTTGAGCTCCGTATTTTTTTCCAAGTTCGACCTTCATCCACCGTTTTAATAATCATTCCACTATTTCCTACTGCGTAGCCCGTTTGAGTGCTAGGAAAGTGAATCGCTTGAAAAAAATCGCCATCAATCCCGTTGACCTTCCAAGTCATCCCACCATCTGTAGATCGAATTACGATTCCGTAACCAACTGCGTGTACGATATTTTCACTCGAAAAACAAACCGCACTTAATTCTTGCAAAAAACTATCTTGTGCAATCACTTCGTAATTTTCGTTCAAGCGAAATACTTTTCCATTTTGATATGCGCCGCCGCTAACAATAACTCCTTTATCAGCACTGTAAAAACTTACGCCACGGTGCGAATCATACATCGGTAACCGATGAAAGTCCCACTCCGCCGAAACGGTGCTGACTTCTTTATTAAAAAAATAACCATCAATACCTACCGTGTAACCGCGTTGCTCCTGATCAAAATGTAACCCAAGAAGTAATTTATCTGTTAAGGTGTCTTTTGTCCAAGTTTTTCCTGCGTCGGTCGTCTGGAGATAAATCCCCGTGTACCAACTATCTCCGCCGACAATATGTCCCGTTTGGGTATCCGTAAAATGAACCGCACTCAAATCTAAATTCGTTGGAGTTACTTGTTCCTTCCAAGTCAGATCAATGGTATCTTTGCGGCAGGCCATTAACAAGAATACTGGAAGCAGCACGAGCATAAATTTCAGTTTCATGATTTCAACTTTTGTAGACGGTATATTTGAATCGTTCCTTTTGACAAAACTAGCTGAGCAAATCTTTTCCTGATTTCAGGATGCTGATCCACCACTCTACTATCCGTATATAGATAACGTGCTCCCTGCGCAATCATTTCATCAAGTATCGTCGCCGTCAAGGCATCTCCTGTAAAACCCCAGCCTTTTTTATCAATATAATATAGGAAGATATAATGTGAATCATCGTTTCCTACAACGCATAAAGCATCCTTGGGGACTGCAGCTCTCAAAGCCATTTTATGCGTTAGCAAATCTCGATTAAAACCTGGCTGTGCGGGATTCCAGCGAGAAGCCATGCGCAGGGTGCAAGTCAAAGGTACAAGCAAACAAGCAATTAGAACGAAGGCACGCCATTTTCGTTTTTTCGTTTGCCAAAGTTGCCAAGCTCCGTAACTCACTAGCATAAAAATAAAGGGGAAGAAAGGAAAAAGGTAATAATCATGAATTTTGGCAATCATGTTCAATTCAAAAATAAAAAAGGCAAGGAGTGCTAAAAGCGTTAGCAATAACTCAGGGAATCGTTTTCGTTGATAAATTTTATTGCGAAAAGCATAATAAATACCCGCCAAAAAGAAAGGTGTAGCAGCATAGTTAATCAGTAATTCTGGTAAAGTAGAAATAATATTGTGTTGTAAATAATCTAGTAGTTGCCACCAATCTTGTTCCGCTGATAATAGCCCTTGTACAATACCATTCCCTTTCCACTGTGGAATCACCTGAAGGTACCAAAGTAATGGGAAAACTTGTAAGCTCAACATCGCTAGGATCATTTTCCAATGTCGGAAACCGCGTAATAAATAGACAGAAGGTAAGACACAATATAAAATGAACGGTAATTTAGCCAAAGTGCTCAAGGATAAGAAGATAGCGACAAATGCCGCGTCTTTCCAATTGGGTTTTCGCTGCCAAGCAAAGAAAAAACTTAGTCCCCAAATACCACAACACAACGCTAAATTGTCGGGTAATGGATTGACGGTGTAATAATAAAAAGCGGGAGAAAAATTAAAACACCAAGTGCCAAACATCGCTAAATATCGCCGCCGAAAGCAATGCCAGAGTAAGAAATACATGCCCAACACAGCAAATAGTCCTAGGACAAAACTAGCGATACGACTAACGGCAATGCTTTCTCCAAAGATCCGATGAAGTCCTGCGAAGCCCCACTGCATAATTGGAAATTCCATGCGAAAGATACCATCTCCGCTGCCTCTTTCATTCCTACGGGGATTGAAAATATTAAAATCTTCTTCGTAGAAATTGACAATATTAGATTGTGTCTGTGTTTGTCGCCAAACGTGAATACTCATTAAATCGAGCTGGAAGACTTTCCAATGCAGAAAGATACTTAACAATGGAATGGCTAAGCAAAGAATGGCTTGGTATGAGATTTTTGGTCGCCCCATAACGGAAAAGCTTAGGATAAGTGCTTAGGCTTTCTTTTTCTAGTTAAAAAAATATTAGGCTTTCAGCCTACGAGTAAAGATAAAGATCATTTTGACAAGCACACAAAAAAAATAGTCCGAAGCAATGCTTCGGACTATTTTGCTAAGAATTTAGGCTTTTGTATACCCTTCGTAGCATTATTCTATGATGGCTACTCATTTTGAGTACTGGAAGTACCCGTTTTGCCATTACTCAATTGGACATCATTTTTTTTTACCCGGGGCGTCGGAAATGCAGCGCTACCGTAGTGGGAAAATTTCTTTGAAGCCACTAATGGAAATTTATAATGATTCATGAAACTGGAAAAGAATGCGGTCAATTCTTGGGTATCAATATTTCTAGAATTCGGTTTAAGGTAATAAGCAATATGCTTGAGCGAACCGTCTTCTTCCCAAAAAATATTCAACCAAAGTTTAACTCCTTTCAAATCGTAGGAAATTTCGTCTGCATATTCTTCCATCCTCATAATCATTCCCATCCACTTATTGAAAGCCAAATCCATATCGTTATCACAAGCACTAAGTAGTACTTCTTGATGATCCATGACTAATTTTTCGAAAGTTTGCTCATGCTCTCCCAATAAAAATGCCTTTGGTAATTGAGGCTGTATGGTGTCTAGCTTCCCTTCTTTAACACTATCTGCGAGCTCAAAAGCTAGCACCGAGTTACTTCCCACAAAGAGGAAAGCTATCCAAATGATTAAATAAACTTTCATGACAATTATTATTTTATTCAAAAATAGAAAATATTTGCGATAAACCGCAGCGCTGTAAATCTATCCTACAAACTTTACGCCTAAAAAATCCGTATATAATACGAATAGCTTATTCATAATGTTGTCAAGATGAATAACTTTGCTACTTAAATAAACGTTAAAACCAGTAAATAAAGTTTAGCTAAATTGACGTTGGGGGATGCTCATGGAAGTGTTTACTAAAACTTAAACGATCATAATCTCAATTTAGTTCTTTTAAGGTACTAATAATTAATCTTTTTCAAAAGCAAATAGATTAAATATTTAAAAAATAAATTAATAATTAACGTTCAACTTTATGCTTCAATTCTCTTTTCCTTAGCTGAACTTCGGAGTATTCCTCGACTACTCTTTTTTTTTGACCACCAAAGCTACATTTGTCAATCCCAAGTAATTATTTGTCTCCTCTCCGAAAAATTTCGCGTTTGGCAGAATACTTCTGCTTGGGGAGTAGTACATTTGCAACATGCTATTTATACGCTATCGAAAAATAATTATCGGGTTTATTGCAATACTAACCATCTTATCTGGATATTTTGTAACCCAAGTCTATTTTCATCATGACTTAGATCGATTTTTACCCAAAGATCGGGACGATCATCAATTTCTAACGCGCTACCAAACACAGTTAGAATCGGACGATAATTACTACCTCATTGCATTTCATCGGGAAAAAGGCATTTTCCAGCAAAAATTTCTTACACAATTAGATAGTTTTGCTCAGGCGTGTAAATCTATTAACTTTATTTTGGATGCAAGGGCGATCACACAACTTTCCTATCCAATTAAAACGCCTTTTGGTTTTACCAATCTTCCCGCCATACATTTAGACAATCCGACGCTGTATGCACAAGATAGCGTTCGCTTAGTGAGTGATCCACAATTGAGAAATCGCTTCATTAGTAGCGATGGCAAAACCACACTAGTCCTTCTCAAAACGGAAGAAGATTTGGCGCAGCCACAAGCGGAAAAACTTGACTTCGAAATCAAAACCTTACTCCGACAATTTGATTTTCCGGAGTGGCACGTCGCGGGTAAAGTTCCGGTACAGACCGCCTTTATTCAGCTGATGCAAGCAGAGTTAATTTATCACATTATATTTTCCAATATTGTTCTATTATTTATCCTAACGGTAATCTTTCGGCGCTTCTGGACCATTGTAATTGCTTTGAGTTCGGTAGTTTTGGGCGCGGTTTTTTTTGCGGGCTTACTGGGTTTTTTACAACAACCGTTAGATTTAATGTCGATGCTTTTCCCTCCCTTGATGCTTATTGTGGGAATGAGTGACGTAGTACATTTCATGTCTAAATATATTGACGAAATCCAAAAAGGCAAATCGAAGGAAGAAGCGATTACCTTAACCGTCAAAGAAATTGGTTGGGCAACTTTCTTGACTTCTGTTACGACGGCCGTTGGATTCTGTGCGCTATACTTTTCGATTATTGAACCGATTCAAGTATTTGGAATGACAGCGGCGATTGGCGTTTTTATTGCTTACCTCACCGTTTTGCTTTTTACGACCTCGGTATTGACCTTGATTGACCCAAAGAAAATAATCCCACAGAAAACAAGTCACCAATTTTGGCGCAAATTGATGCATCGCAATTTTTTATTTGTACAGAGAAATGTACCAGGAATCAGTATCATCAGTTTATTAGTCATTGGTGTCAGCTTTTACGGATTGAGCATTATCTCTACCAACGCACACGTATTGAGTGATGTGCCCTCCAACTCTGAGGTCATGGAAGATGTTCGTTTTTTTGAAAGAGAACTCTCAGGAATACGGTCTTTCGAAATGGCAATTTTGCCGCAAGGCGAAAAATCAATCCTTGACTTTGAAGTCTTACAAGAGGTAGATAAACTAGAAAAATTCATTGCGCAGGAAACGACCGTTAATTCCGTCAGCACCCCTACTAGCATTTTTAAAGCTTTACATCGCTCGCATCGTAATAATCGGAGCACCGCTTTCCAATTGCCAGAAAAAGAATCCGATTGGCGACGCTATCGAAAGTTACTCAAAAAGTATGCTTCCAATGAAACCAACATCTTATACAGTAAAGATGAAAAATTAGGCCGATTTACGGGCAGAATGGTCGATATTGGTTCGGATAGTATTCGCTTGATGAATCAGAAAATTCACAATTGGATTGATCAAAATATTGATGCGGAGCTCGTTACCTTTAGAGCTACGGGGACTTCTTTGGTCATTGATAAAAACAACGAGTACTTGCGGACAAGCTTAACTTACAGTTTGTGGTTTGCCTTGATTACCGTGAGTATTCTGATGTCGTTATTATTCAAGGATATTCGCCTAGTCGTTGTTTCTTTATTTCCTAACATCATTCCTTTGATCGTAACGGCGGGTATTATTGGCTTTTTAGGCATCGAATTAAATGGCTCTGTCTCTATCATTTTTGCCATTGCTTTTGGAATTGCGGTAGATGACACCATACACTTCCTCAGTAAATTTAAACTAGAGCGAGACCAAGGTAGAAGCATCCGGGAGAGTATTTATCGAACTTATTTGGAAACAGGAAAAGCAATTAACCTGACCAGCATTATTTTATTTTTTGGCTTTGGTTTATTGATCTTTTCTAATTTCAATGGCGTATTTTATGTTGGCTTACTCATCAGTCTAACTTTATTAGCCGCTTTAGCCGCTTGCCTGCTGCTCATTCCTATTTTTATCCTCTATTTATTAGGTGGCTACAAAGAAGCACCGATTTACCCAGAATTACCAACAGAGGACGACAATACTTAATCGATTATGGGTGATAGTAAGATTCAATGCTTCCCTAAAACCGTTGGTTATGATGCTTTTAGCCCGTTAAGTACTAAGACAAAATTTTTTACCATTAAATGGTGTTAGATTTTGAGTAGTATTTAGGCACGAAAACCGCCCTAAGCCTTTGCTTAGGAAGGCTTTGAGTAACGAAGAGACTGCTCAAAAGATAATGCAAGTTAATAAGTAAATTAATTTGTCTTAATACTTATTTGCCCTATAATGCTCAATTAAGTCTGTGCTGCGTCGAATATCCAAGGTCGATCGTCTAAAATTTCGACTTTTTAAGAGGAGATCCCTTATATTGTGGGTGTTGACGGATTAAAACACCGATATTTTTTTACCAATAAAACAAATTATGGTCATTGATATCATTTGTGTCATTTTTGCTGCATATGGTTTTTATTTAGGATTTTCCAAAGGAATTATCTCTACTGTTTTTACGGTACTCTCCGTGTTTATGGGCATCATTGCCGGAATTAAATTCGCACCTGCGATGACGGAATTTCTGGAAAATATCCTAGGAAAAGAAAGTCCGCTCATGTTTATAGCAGGAATTTGTCTTTCCTTTGTCCTGACGATGATTTTTATTCGCATGATTGCACGAGGATTAGAAGGCGTGCTAGAATCGGCTAATATTAATGTAATTAATCAATTTGCGGGAGGCGTACTTTTAGCAGGAATCATGGTCTTATTTTACAGCGTCCTCGTTTGGGCTGGTATGAAGTCACACGTAATTGACGATCGTACCAAAGCAGAGTCTTTTTCGTATAAATACCTAAAACCTTTTCCCGGGCAAGCTTACACCGTAGCCGTTAAGCTCAAGCCAGCATTTGATGAATTTTGGGATTATTCCCTGGATGTGATGGACAAACTTGAGAAAGTAAGTGTCCAACGAACGGAAGACAATACAATTTTTGACATCGAAGAAGAGGAGCCTAATGGAAAGACCGACAATACTACTAATTGACAACTACGATTCTTTTACTTATAATTTATACGACTATTTTTTACAATTAGGCGTTTCCTGTCTTGTACTCCGCAACGATGAATCTACCCTAGCCGACATTCAGCAAATACACTTTGATGCCTTGGTCTTTTCCCCCGGTCCACAAAAACCGAAAGACGCAGGACTCCTAATGGATTTGCTCAATGAATATCATGATCAACTTCCCATACTAGGTATTTGTTTGGGACACCAAGCCATTGGAGAATACTTTGGTGCGACACTCACCAAAGCAGCACTCCCCATCCACGGAAAAGCGAATACCATTACCCACCAAAATCATCCACTTTTTTACGATCTTCCTCAGCAATTTAAAGTGATGCGATATCATTCTTTAATCCTCGAAAATATAGTAGCAAGCCCACTTCAACAAATTGCCCAAACGGCGACGGGAGAAATCATGGCGATCGCCCATCCTGTACTGCCTATTTGTGGTGTTCAATTCCATCCCGAATCTATCTTGACCGAACATGGTTTGGCGATGCTAGAAAACTGGTTAGCACATTATTTGAAAAACTATGCAAGAAGAGTTGCTCCCCTTACGACTAATGAGAAAAGCTAAATAACTAATTTCTAGTCTGATCAATCCATTTTAGGTAAATCATATTGCTCCGCAAATTTTGGATAATCTCGAGCTACTAATTGTACCAAACGAGGTTTTTGGACAGGGTCAAGCCATTGCAGTAAACGGAGCATATTTTCTTTTTCCATCGCCGTACAACCCGCTGTTGGTTTACCAAAGCCTCTCCAAAGATGAAGAAAAATACAAGAACCTCCCTCTTTCTGGGCAGTTACATTGTGATTAACAAAAACACCAAACTCGTACAAATCATCTTTGCGCTGCATAAAGTCTGCCGTTTGCCAATCCTTGGTCAACTGTGTATTATCGACAATTCGATTGTAGTATTTTGATTCGCTATCTTCAATACATTGAATTCGCTCCGTAATCGGTACGTAAGGCATTTTCAAGTTCGGCATTTCAGCGGCATATCCAAAAGCAACTCCGAAGCTAAAAATTCCCGCAGGAGATTTTCCATCTCCTTCTTTTTTACGGTTACCCTGAATTTCTGTGAGTGAATGTTTACCCGTTCCCCAAGCTAATCCCGTTCGTCCTAAAGAAACATCATGTGCTTCCCCAAGTAATTTCCATTGCCCCGCTCGCTTTTCGTACCTTCTCAATTTTGCAATAACATTCGTATCATTAGGGCTTAATACTAGAACCAGCTGCTGACAGCTATCTAAAGGGTTCGCAATTAGTTCTTTTACCGGTTCGCTAATTGTGCTAGCAACAGGAGTATTTTTTTCATCTGCACAATTGCTAGATAATAACAGGCTCATCGTTAAAAGTAAAATTCTAAGCATAATTAAGTAAATTTGAAGATGGAAGAAGCACTGCTATCGAATTTTTATTTCCTTGAATCTTCGATAGTTAGTTGGATACTCCACTTAAAAATTAAAAGTTAATCCATGCAAGGTAAGTATAAAATATGGCTACTAGCCTTTGCCATCTTAGGAATCCTAAACTTAGCGGCAGAGTTTTTTCACCAGCAGGTTCTAGTGTTCTTAACCAAACCATTATTGCTAACGATATTGTCTATTTATTTTTACCAGCACACAAAATCAGTGTCTTCTTCTTTTCGGAATTTGATGTTAGCGGGGTTTCTTTTCTCCGTCGCAGGAGATAGTTTTTTGATGTTCGTAGAAAGCAATCCACAACAGCAGATTTTCTTTCTCTTAGGCTTAGGCAGTTTTTTGATCACACACCTTTGCTACGGAATTGCTTTTTATCGTTTTCCTAGCACTGCGCGAGGTTGGGTTGCTCGGCATCCTTGGATCTTACTTGTCTTTTTGACTTACCTTATCGGCAACAGTTTATTTCTTTGGTCGGCTTTACCTGTTCCTCTTCGGTTACCTGTCATCGTTTATAGCAGTTGCATTATGTTGATGACCGTTACCGCTTTAAATTTGGCAGGTAAAATTCCAAAAGCTATTTTTCAAATTCTTTTTTTAGGCGTATTACTTTTTGTTTTTTCTGATACGATGATTGGTCTGCACAAATTCAAATCAGCAACCATCACACTCCCTTATCCACGCTTACTAATTATGATTCCATATTTATTAGGTCAGTATTTCATCGTGCGTGCTGCCATTCAAATGAATAATTCTTAATCATTAATTCACAGCGGTGATGGCTTTTGGACCGGTCTCTGCCAAAACTAAATTCTTTTAGTTTTACCAGCAACAGTTATCACGACTTACCATGTAGCTGTTTTTTTTGATGACGTGATTTAAAGGTATTTTAACCTCTGAGAAGAGATTAATAAGTGCCGTACGATTACCCAAAAACTCAGTTAACGAAACAATAAGCGTATCGATATTTTCACCTCTTAAGGAGCATTTTAATTAACCCAATTTTTCCGTTCCTGCTCAACGTGCTGAAGAATAATTCTCACCCCATACTTCTCTTCTAAATGTTTCGCTAAAGCATCCGCCGCATAAACAGAACGATGCTGCCCACCGGTACAACCAAAACTAACCATCAAACTACTAAAAGAGCGTTCCAAATAATTTGCCACCGCTTTATCTACCAAAGCATATACTTGTTCCAAAAAATCAGGCATATGGCTTTCTTGCTCCAAAAAATCCATGACCGGTTTATCTCTACCCGTTATTTTTTTGTACGGTTCGTATCGCCCCGGATTGAGAATCGAGCGACAATCAAAAACAAATCCGCCACCATTGGTCGAAGGATCTGCTGGTATTCCCTTTTTGTAAGAGAAACTAGAAATTCGGACGACCAAAGGTTTATTCTGACTGCCGCTTTTATCAAAAAGATCGTACTTTTTAATCTTTGCAATCCGACCTAGTACAGACCACAACTCTGGCAAATCCACGGGAAGTTTCACCGTCTCATAAATCCAGGCAATATTACGAATTCCAAAAGGGATACTTTTTAGAAAATGTTCTTTGCGTTCGTGCAATCCGCGCAAACCGTAAGCACTCATCACTTGTAAGGTTCGAATTAAAATGAATCCTTCGTAAAATGCTTTAAACTGATCGCGATCTACCGGAATTAAACTTTCTAATTCCTCTAAATAAACGTCCAGTAAACTTGTTCGAATCGACTGAGGAATATTTGCTTTCGCTTGATACAACAGGGAAGCTAAATCATATTGCAATGCTCCTTTTCTTCCCCCTTGATAGTCGATGAAAGCAACTTGCTCTCCTTGTAACATAATATTTCTAGATTGGAAATCTCGAAACATAAAATAATCGTCATCCGCCTTTTGCAAGTAATCTACCAAAGTGTGAAAATCATCTTCAAGCAGTTGCTCATCAAAAGCGACATTCGCTAATTTCAGAAAATAGTATTTAAAACTGTGCAAGTCCCACATCATGGATTGCCGATCAAAAGTACCGCGAGGATAACACAAACTAAAGTTTAACCCTTTCGCTCCGTTAATTTGCGCACGGGCTAATTGACGAATTACCTTTCTATAAATCAATTGTAAGTCTTCCCCAAAAGCTTCGCCCGTAGCCGGCAATAATTGATACAAACTCTGTTGCCCTAAATCTTCTTGCAAGTATATTTTCTCGTCTTCCGAAATGGCATAAATACTTGGAACAGCAATGCCTTGTTTTTTGAAGTGCTGAGAAAATCCGAGAAAAGCTCGATTTTCCTTCAAATCACTATTCCAAGTCGCAATAGCCGTTTTTTCTTTTCCCGTAAGTCTAAAATATCTTCGGTTTGACCCCGAGCGAGGAAGGCTTTCTATTTGCGCAACTTCTTCTCCTGCCCATTGCAAAAAAAGAGCACGGAAGGTAGTTTCGATATCTTTCAATTCCAAAATCTACTAGGTTTAAGGCTTTTAAAAAATAGTGTTGATATGCTGTTTGGCGTAAAGTAGTTTTGGTGCTTAGCGTTTTTTCTCTTGCTCAAGTCCAATCGTCAGATGTTTCCAAAGTAAATCTTTTAACGCCACTAATCCTTGCTGGGCAATCGAAGAGATGAAAACATAAGGAATGCCTTCCGGAATTTCTGGAATCAACATTTTTTTCAATTCTTCGTCAATGATATCACTTTTTGTGATCGCCATAACGCGCGGTTTGTCCAATAATTCTTCGTTATACATTGCCAATTCATTGAGCAGAATATCATACTCTTTTTGAATGCTATCCGTATCACAAGGAATCATAAACAACAAAGTAGCATTCCGTTCAATGTGTCGCAAAAATCGGTGTCCCAACCCTTTTCCTTCGTGTGCGTGCTCAATAATTCCAGGAATATCAGCCATGATAAACGAGCGATGATCCCGATAATCTACAATACCTAAATTGGGTTGCAAAGTAGTAAATGCGTAGCTGGCAATTTTAGGTTTTGCCGCGGTAATCACAGAAAGCAACGTTGACTTTCCAGCATTTGGAAACCCTACTAATCCCACATCGGCGAGTACTTTAAGTTCTAATATTTTCCACTCTTCCTTTCCTTCTTCTCCGGGTTGCGCATACCGTGGCGATTGGTTGGTAGAAGACTTAAAATGTGTATTTCCTAAACCACCACGACCACCACTTAGAATAATTTTTCGTTCATCGTGTTTTGTTACTTCAAAAACAACTTCGCCCGTTTCAGCGTCTTTCGCTACCGTTCCTAAAGGCACATCTAAAATAATATCTTCTCCGTCAGCACCCGTTTTTTGGCTACCAGAACCACCGCCGCCTACTCCAGCAATGACGTGTTTTCGATATCGCAATGGCAGCAAGGTCCACAAATTACGATTACCACGCAAAATAATATGACCGCCACGACCACCATCTCCACCATCAGGACCACCTTTAGCTGTCAGTTTATTTCTCAACATATGAGCAGAACCAGAACCTCCTGCACCGGACCGACAACATATTCTTACGTGATCTACAAAATTTTGCTCTGCCATTTAGAATAATTTTATACTTAAAAAAGCTTAAGCGAAACAGAAAGTCTAAATCCTCCTCTTCAAAAGCTTTTTCCAAAATAAATCAAAAACAAAATGCCATTGTACATCAAGTTTATACAATGACATTAATATTATATTAAAGCTATTTTAAAATGATGCTTGAAACCAAATCTGCCTATCAATCAGCCAAGGACTTGTAATTCAGAACGACGTTCTTTTACATTAGATCTCATCCGCAAGTAGTAAATTTTCTTCAGCATTTGTACTGCTAATGAGCAACAAGGAAAGTACTGGATTCCAATTCCTTACCTTGTAGGTCTTAAGATTTATTTTAAAACAACTTTATTGTCAAGTAGCCTAATCGGCTACTTACTATTTATCTTATTTCGCGTCTAATTCTACACAAAGGCGATTAAAAACTAACTCGATAGAACCGATTCCCCAAATTCTGACAGATTTACCCATCGCATGGTAGTAGTCAAAAACGGGTGTTGTTTCTTCTTTGTAGACGCCAATACGTTTTTGAATAGTTTCAAGATTTTGATCATCTACTCTACCAGAAGTTTTTCCTCGTTCGAGTAATCGTCTAGAGAGTTCGTCGTCCGGTACATCTAGCATCAATAAGCACGAAACTTCTTGTCCTGTCGTGGAAAGTAGTTTATCCAATGCTTCGGATTGAGTAATTGTCCGTGGAAAACCATCGAAAATATAACCTTTAACATCTGGATTCGCCTCAACTTTTGCTTTTAACATGTTGATTGTCACAGAATCAGGTACTAATGCACCTCGATCAATATAACTCTTCGCTTCTATTCCTAATGCTGTATTATTTTTGATATTGTAGCGAAACAAATCGCCCGTTGAAATATGAAGTAAATCATACTTTTCCACCAACTTCTCTGCCTGCGTTCCTTTGCCTGACCCCGGAGGACCAAAAAGGATTAAGTTAATCATAGTAATTATTCTTTTAGGGTTCTTTGAAATAAATCCGTTTTGTCAGTCAAAGAACAAATTTTACAGTCAAAACGATCACGAAAATACGTTTTTTTTACTAAAAAATTTATCTAAAAGCCTTAAATGTGTGTCTTTTTTCGCTACTTTTCGTGCTACAGTAGCAGTAACCTTTATGATTTTCAAAAAAAGAAATCGATTACGGACTGATAATATCCCTCGTAAAGAGCAATTTGGGTTTCCAATAAGAAGATTTAGATATATTTTGTATCATAACACCTTTTGAGGATGTGCTATGTGCCACCACCAATCCATCTCGACTATTAGATACGACCAAAGCAACGTGGGTTATTTTTCCACGAGAACCAAAAAAGGCTAAGTCGCCCGCTTGAGCCTTCCGCGTTGAGATTTTTTTTCCAATTTTTGCCTGAGCGCGCGAACTGGGCGATACCAAGATATCATGTTTGTCGTAAACATAACTCGTAAATCCGGAGCAATCAAAGCCTTTCGGCGTTTTTCCAGCATACTTGTACTTTACCCCTTTATACTTTTCGGCTGTTTTAGCAATTTGCCTTCGCAAGCTGCTTTCACTTAGATTTTTCTTTTTAGTAGTTGTACGAGAGGTACTCCTAGTCGTTTTTTTACTTCCTCTGGCGGGTTGCAATGCGGTACAAGAGGCTAGAAAGGAGACTAGCATCAACAACATTATTGATTCTGAAACGTTCTTAATCATATAAATACGAAACTAATAAGTTAATAGTTAAAATAAACAACACTTTGGTTAATCTGTTTTTTGTGTTACAATCATTGTGTACAAGTCTGAAGTTGTTTAATAATTCAAAAGGCAGTTGAAAAGCAGAGGTTTTAGCGTTTTAAACAACTTCTCTTATAAAAATACTGCATTCGTTGTCATTAGGTTAGTTAATAGGGTTATTACAATAAAATTTAGCACAGCGAGTGTATTTAACGGTTTGGAGGTTTCCAAACCGTTTTTTTGTTTAGCCCTCAAACGTCCACAATTTCCCAATTATTTCAATTATTTTTATTGAAAGTGCTATTTTAAGGAAAAAATAATACTTCGCACTTGTCTAAGTTTCGAACGAAATTAAGAAGTTCTGCAGAACTTCCAACTAACACCAAAAGTTCTCGGAAACAAATGACAATTCAATGTTCCCGTAGGACTAACATCAATTCCTTCGCATGAGAAAAATGCTACTCTCCCTTTCTTTAATTTTTTGTTGCTTCCTTCTTAAGGCTCAAGTTGTCCTTAAAGCCAAAGTTATGGAGCAAAATAGTGGGGAAACGATTCCTTACGCCCACGTTATTCTACAAAATAACGCAACCGGCAAAAAAATGACGGATCTAACCAATGGAAAAGGTATTTTAAAGTATGAGTCCGTTGCGGCAGGTGTCTATACTTTAACCATTTCTTTCATTGGATTTGAAGACTTAACCCAAACACTAACAGTAGAAAGTTTAGATATTGACCTTGGCGTATTGACGCTCAAACAAGGAATAGACCTTACCGAGGTTCAAGTTACTGAGCAAATCTTGCCTGTTCAGCAACAGGGAGACACGACTGAATTCAATGCCGGGGCTTTTAAAACCTTGCCCGATGCCAACGCAGAAGAATTGGTAGAAAAAATGCCAACGGTGGTACTTGAAAATGGCAAAATTCAAGCACAAGGAGAAGACGTTAAGCAAGTACTTGTTGATGGCAAACGTTTTTTTGGAGACGATCCAACCGCCGCCCTCAAAAACCTACCCGCCGAAGTCATCCAAAAGATTCAAATCTTTGATCAACAAAGTGATCAATCCAAGTTTACAGGTTTTGATGATGGCGAAACCTCCAAAACAATCAACATCGTCACCAAAACGAATATGAGAAATGGAAAATTTGGAAAAATCTACGCCGGTTACAGTTTAGAAGAAAATTACCAAGCAGGAGGTAATATCAATATTTTCAATGGTGACCAACGTACTTCCTTTATTGGTTTAAGTAATAATATCAATCAACAAAATTTTGCCTCGGATGATCTGCTCGGTGTACTTGGCGGTAATACGGGTGGAGGAAGGCGTGGTCGGAGAGGAGGACGTGGTCGTGGCGGCAGAGGTGGTCGTGGCGGTGGCGTTTCTGCCAATGATTTTCTGGTGGCACAGCAAGGAGGGATTACAGCTACCCAAGCTGGAGGAGTTAATTTCTCAGATAAATGGGGAGAGAAACTGGAAATTGCCGCTAGTTATTTTTTCAACTATTCTGAAAATTTAACGGAACAATCTACCAATCAACAGTTTTTTGACAATCGCACCATCAATAATTTATACGACGAAGAAAGCACCATACAAAGTACTAATCTTAATCATCGCTTTTCGGGACAGCTAGACTACACCATCAACGAGCGTAATTCCTTGAGTTGGCGACCACGACTCCGCTGGCAAAATAATCGAGGCACCGAAACCATTTTTGGTCAATCCATCGTTGAGCAAAGCGTACAAAGTCAAACGGACAATAACTTCCAAGCTGACTTACAAGCATTAGAACTCGATAGTCGATTACTTTGGAGACATAAATTTGCGAAAAAGAGACGAACCTTTTCTATCAATCTGCAAACGGGTTACGCACCAAAGCAGGGTGAAAGTTTTTTAAGCTCAGAAAATATTTTTGGTCAAAGCTTACCCGATACGATGCTGGTCGAACAAAATGCAACGCTCGATCTACGAAGTTGGAATGCTGATGTCAATCTACAATACACAGAACCCATCGGCGAAAAAAGTCAATTAATGGCTTTCTATCGCGCCAGCTACCAAAGAGAAGAAAGCGAAAAAGAAAGTTTTGACTTCGACGAATCTTCTCAAGAATATGACTTGTTTAATCGAGATTTAAGTAACGTTTTTTCCAATGATTATTATACGCAACAGTTAGGCGTAGGCTATAATTACCGCCAGAAGAAAATGCGATTGATGTTTAGAACTAACGTTCAACGAGCCCAACTACTCAACGAGCAAACCTTTCCGCTAGCGAATAATTTTGACAATACCATCTGGAATATTTTGCCAATGGCAAGTTTGCGTTACCGTTTTTCTCGCAGTGAGAATCTCCGTGTTTTTTATCGTAGCAGTACACAACTTCCTTCCATTGAACAACTGCAAAACGTGCTTGACAATAGCAATCCATTACAACTCAACATTGGAAATCCCAATTTAATTCGAGCGTACCAACACAGCATGGTGGCACGGTATTCTAAAACGATGACGGAAAAAGGTGCAATCTTTTATACGATGCTGCGTGCGAATTATACCCAAGATCATTTGGCGAATAGCATTTATTTTGGTCGTGGAATTGAGCTGAGTCCTGAAAATCTTGAAGTTGCAGACGGCGCGCAACTTACACAACCCGTAAACCTTGATGGTTATTGGAGTGTGCGTTCGTTTATCAATTATGGTTTTCCCGTAGCAGCAATCAAGTCGAACCTAAATGTTGATTTCACGACGAACTACACTCGAACGCCTGGTTTGGTAAATCTCCTGCTTAATTACACTAATAATACGACGACGGGAATTGGTCTGAGCTTAAGTAGCAATATTAGTCGACGAGTTGACTTCACGATATCCTCTCGAAGTAACTATAACTTGGTCAATAATACTTTAGAAAGTGGCGACAATAACAACTTTCTAAATCAAAACACACGCTTAAAATTGAATTGGATTTTTGGGCCAGACCTGATTTTCAGAACGACCTTAACGCATCAATATTACGACGGACTTTCGGATGATTTTAATCAGAATTTTTTGTTGTGGAATTTAAGCATTGGTAAGAAAGTTTTCAAAAACCAACGGGGAGAAATTAGCCTTACCGTGTTTGATTTGCTGCAGCAAAATAATAGCTTGGCGCGAACGATTACTGAGAATTATACGGAAGATGTACAAACCAATGTTTTGCAACGCTACGTGATGCTCAACTTGAAATATGATCTTCGACACTTTAAGGTTCAAAAATAGTTTAAATCTCACGTGCATAAAAAAGCGTTCCTTCAACCACATTGGTCGAAGGAACGCTTTTTCTTTTTTGTAAAGTTGTTAAATATTACTTACTCTTTTTGTACCACTACCTTTTTGCTAATGACTTTACTCTTTTGAATTACATTCAAATAATACAAGCCTGCCGCAGCGGAAGATAAGTCTATGTGATTATTATAAAAACCGTTAAACTCCGTAATCGTTTCTTTGTAAACGACGCGTCCTGAATTATCCGTCATACGAATAATCACGGGTTCCTCTTCTGCTAATTCAAAACTCAATTGAAAGTATCCCGTATTTGGATTAGGTGCGATGAACAAAGATTCCGTTTCCAAATCTGTATTTTTAGCTACTCCTGGAAGTGGCGTTTCACAGCAAGGAACCCAAGTAACCGTAGAATTCAAACGAGCACCTAAAGTACTATATGCTACGATTTCTGTATAATCAATTTCATAATTAATTTTAATTTTATCGCCAGGATAAAACTCCGCGACGATCGCCCCAAAATCACAAGGAGAATGTATCACAAGATCTTCAATAGCGTAAATGACAGCACCAACGGATAAATTAATTCGATCCGCTGCACTTCCTTCGGTTACCCCTACCACACGTACGCCAACATCTTCTCCCTCATTATGTTTTACACTAACGCCTAGAAAAGCGGTAGCACCACTTTCTTTTTGTGAACAAAATTGCGGGCAAGTTCTATCGCCAATTGTTTTACTATCAAAATCAAATTTCTGTGTTTCTAGTTCTGTAATTCGATTTCCGGTAATGCGAATATCATACTCTTCAATGTGTTGCGCCAAGAAACGAGTAATGTTGAATTGGCTCGCCGCCACATCCCTCAGGTGAATTCGTTCGTAACTTGCATTGGAGTTTTTGAGTCGCTTGTGAACAAACAAGTTTTGGCTAATTGGTACTTGCGCCTCAGCCATCAAACTTAGTAACATAAAACTGCACAAAAAACTCAAGTATAAGCTAGTCGTCTTCTTCATTATTGTAGTTTAGAAATTCATTAATGCATAAAAAGTGTTGTCTTCCACACGGTAATCGCGCTTTCAACTCGTCAATTAAAGCGTTTCCAAAATCGGAATTGCATCTGGGGGTCAATAGAAAGGGAGGTCAATCAATAAAATGCTAAAACCCTGCCACATAGTTCTTAAAGCAGCGTATTTTTACTGATATATAATTTTTAATAAAATATATTTGTAAATATAATGATTTTAAGAGAAAAGTACTAGTCCTTTGAGCCACGTAGCAGCATTTTGAGGTTAATTTTGTGTTAAAGTCCTGAAACCATTCGATAAAGGCTTTCTACTCCGGTTAATTTCAAGCTAGAAAGAAATGTGAGCATTCGACCGACCAAATGGTTAAAGGCAGACTTCTAAGCCATTTTAACTTTCTCCTACATTGGATCGCTAATTTATTCGTAAATTTAAGTCTTAGACTTTATGAAGTTTTTTTAAAATCATTTACCATGTTTTACGCTTATCTAAAAATAGGTTTCGAACATATTGCCGATCCCAATGCTTACGATCACATTTTATTTTTAGTGGCGCTTTGTGCCATTTATCAACTAAAGGCTTGGCGACAAGTTTTAGTTTTGGTCACCGCATTCACTTTGGGACATTCTGTGACCTTGGGCTTAGCCGTTTACGATCTCATCCGTTTTAAGAAAGACTTGATAGAATTTCTGATTCCGATCACCATTATTATCACCTGCATTTTCAATGTATGGAATCCGCTACCAACGCTCAAGGCAAGTATTTTCAGCAAATCCTTACGTGGCAGATACTTTTTGGCGTGCATTTTTGGTTTGATACACGGGATGGGCTTTTCCAACTACCTGCGAGCCATGTTAATGCCTGGTGAAGAAGGTACGCTAGGCTTACAACTCTTAGCCTTTAATGTGGGCATTGAACTTGGGCAATTGTTAATTGTTTTAATTATCTTGGCGATCAGCGCAATGGTTTACCGAGTAGGAAAAATCAGTGAGCGTACGTGGTCGCTAGTCGTTTCTACGATCGCTGGTCTACTGGCTATTAATTTGCTACTACAATTATGATGAAAAAAAGCTTTTTCTTTCTTTACTTTCTAGTGTGTACGGCGTTTGTCGATATCCACGAATTTCACCTGAGTAAATCGGTTGTAGCGTATAGCGTTCCTGATCAAGCTTTACAAATTACTTTACATTTATTTATTGACGATTTGGAAGCTGCGCTGCGAGCACAAGATAAGGACAAGCTTTTTATTTGTACCGACAAAGAAGCTGAAACGGCAGAAGAAGCTATTTACGAATACCTACAGCAGAACTTACAATTTGAAATTAATCAAGAACGCAAAGGCTACGAATTTATTGGTAAAGAACCATCAGAAGATTTGCAAGCGGTTTGGTGTTACTTGGAGATTCCTTCTGTCACGGCGCTGCAAGAAATTACCATCAAGAATAGCATTTTAACGGAAATGTTTGCTGATCAAAAAAACATCGTTAATATTGTAGGACCAAATAAGAAAAAGTCCTATCTCATTATGAGTAAGGCGAAGTCAACGGAACACATTCAGTATTAGACTTCCTACTAATCATTCGATATGAACAATCTTCTCAAAAAAATATTCATCTTACCCATCCGTTTTTATCAATATGCCATTTCTCCTTTATTGGGTGCCAACTGTAGATTTCAACCTACCTGCTCTCATTATATGGTAGGTGCGATCAACGAATGGGGTGTTTTGAAGGGACTTTGGTTAGGGTTGAAGCGGATTGGGAAATGTCACCCTTGGGGACCACACGGAGCAGATCCCGTACCCAAGAAAAATAATAAAAAGACGTATGTTAAGAAGACCAAGAAGAAATAGACGTACTCCTGCCCTACGCGGCATGATCAGAGAAACCCAACTTCAACTCAGTCACCTGGTATATCCATTATTCCTAGTTACCGGCGAAAATCAACGCTCGGAAATTCATTCCCTCCCAGGAAACTTTCGACTTTCCCTGGATCAGATGTTGATCGAGATTGAATCCGCCATTGCACTAGGGTTACATAATTTCATGATTTTCCCTGCAATTCCAGCAGCACATAAAGATAAAGTTGGTCGCTATAGTTACGATCCGGCTAACTTTTATTTGAAAGCAGCGACGACAATCAAAAAACAATTTCCGCAAGCTTGTTTGATTAGTGATGCTGCTTTAGATCCTTACAGTGTAGATGGTCACGATGGGATTGTCCGCGATGGAGAGATTGTCAACGATGAAACCTTGACAGTGCTGGCTAAAATGGCTTTGGCGCAAGCGGAGGCAGGGTTTGACCTTATTGGTCCATCAGATATGATGGATGGTAGAGTGGCCGCGATCCGAGAAAAACTAGATCAATCTGGCTACAGCCAAACTGGTATCATGGCATACACTGCAAAATATGCTAGTGCCTTTTACGGTCCATTTCGAGATGCGTTAGATTCTGCTCCGAAGGACGACCCTAGCATTCCTAAAGATAAAAAGACTTACCAAATGGATCCTGCGAATAAGCGAGAGGCTTTGATTGAAGCGGAGTTAGATACAGTGGAAGGAGCAGACTTTCTGATGGTAAAACCAGCACTGAATTACTTGGACATCATTCACTTACTAAAAGAAAACTTTGAGTTGCCCATTGCCGCTTATCACGTCAGTGGAGAATGTGCTATGCTCATTGCCGCCTGTCAAAATGGTTGGTTGGAATTTGAAAAAGCCATGCCAGAGACTTTATTGAGTATTCATCGCGCCGGTGCAAGTGTAATTATTACCTATTTCGCCAAGGCTTACGCAGAGTTAGTTCAACAAGGAAAACTACCTAGCTAAATTGATTTGTTAAATAGAGAAAATATGGAAAAAACAAAAATTCCCGTAACGATCCTTACTGGATTTTTAGGCGCTGGCAAAACGACTTTACTCAATCAGATTATTGATCAAAATGAAGATACTCGATTTGCTATTATTGAAAATGAATTTGGCGAAATTGGAATTGATCACGAATTGATCATTGACGCTGCGGCTGGTATTTTTGAATTATCGAATGGTTGTATTTGTTGTACCTTGAATGGGGAGTTATCCGATACGCTACACCAATTGATTAGCAAATCTTTGGAGTTTGATCATTTGCTAATTGAAACTACAGGAATTGCAAATCCTTCTGCCATTGCGGGTGCTTTTTTAAATGACTTTGCAGTGCAACAATACTTTCGATTGGATGGCGTCATTTGTTTGGTTGATGCCATGAACGTCGAATCGGTGCTAGGACAAGAAAAAGAGGCTGCTCAGCAAATTGGTTTTGCAGACTTGATTTTGTTAAATAAAAAGGATTTGGTTTCGGAAGAGCAACTCGATAAAACGGCGACCTTGTTGAAATCAATCAATCCTTATGCGCGCATTGAAAACTGCGATCACCAAAGTATGGAAACCCAACCTTTGCTATCGCTGACGGCATTTGAATTCAAACCTATTGAGCAAGCTAGCTTTAGCATTTCGCCACAGCATAATCATCAGCACGGTCAAATTACCTCTCAAAGTTACACTTTCGAGCAAAACTTTGATCTCATCAAGTTTCGGCATTTCATCCAAGTACTGCTTATTCTGCAAAACGAGCGTATCTATCGCATCAAAGGAATTCTGAGCATTGAACAAGAAGACCAACGCATTATTTTTCAATCGGTGCAAAAGCAGACTTTGTTTAGCAAGGGAAGTCCTTGGGAAACAGAGGAAAAACGAGGGAGTAAGCTCGTTGTGATTGGTAATGGTTTGAATAGGGAATTATTCGAGAAAAAGCTGCGTTCTTGCTTAGCGTAGTGTTTTTTTGTAAAAATTATTACTTAGAGGAAATTGGGAGAAATCTCCTCTAAGTAAAGTTTTGCAAATCAGCACGCTTTATCATACAGGGATAAACAATACGAAATGTTTACTGAAGGATAACTTCTCTTTCTTCGATCATTTTTCTGATATTGATCAATGCGTAACGCATTCTACCGAGTGCCGTATTAATACTTACTCTTGTCAATTGCGAAATTTCTTTGAAACTCATATCAGCGTAATGCCGTAAGATGACAACTTCTCGTTGCTCGGTCGGTAATAAATCCACCAATTTTCGAATCTTATCGTGCGTTTGGCTTTTAATCATCGTCTGCTCAGCGTTGTCATCTGAAGTTTGTAAGACATCAAAAATGTCAAAAGTTTCAGAAGGCGCGAGTTTCGGCCGACGTTTATTTCGTCTGAAATAATCCACACACATATTATAAGAGATTCGCATAGCCCACTGAACGAATTTGCCTTCGTGGTTATACTTACCTTTACGTAAGGTGTCAATAATTTTGATAAATACTTCTTGGAAAATGTCCTCTGCTAATGCCTGATCTTTGACAAAGAGGTAAATTGAAGTGTAAATCTTGTTCTTGTGACGCGAGAGCAGCTCTTCGAAAGCCTTTTCATTGCCATCTAAATATAATCCAATGAGTTCTCTGTCATTAAGCGATATAATTTGCATAACTATCCTATTATTTTCTACTGAGTGAAAAAATACTTTAGTGTAAAATTTATATGCTTATAGAAAAGATTTAAAGTGTTAAGTAATGAAGTTGTTTAATCTGGTATTCTGTATTTGTTGAACTAAATCTACAACTAATTAGTTTCAATAACAAGTCCAATGTATGCTTTTCTGAACGTTTAGTATAATTTTAACTTTTATTAACAAAAAATTAACTACTCAAGCGATCATATTATTCTTATGCATTATTCTTTACCAATTGTAGATAAAAGTCAACATTCCAAAAGGATACAAAAAACACACCAAAATGGTTTTTCTAAGGGCAAAATAAATTATTCCCAAATATAAAATTAGTCTTTCATAAGATGAACAAAGATTATTTGTAGATCTTTCGTTGCTTTCACCGACAAACCAAAGGTAAAAATTTCGAACTACTACCTATAGCTTATCCTACCAAACAGCGATTCTTTTATACGTAAGTGCCATTTTATGGCTTCTATTGCAAAGTTGAACAATATTTTTGTTTTAAAAGTCGATTCCTGCACAAGACTTCTAACTTATTGAAGGATAAATCGCTTCCCCATTCGCTAAAAAATAACTAAGTTTAAGGTTTGCTAAAAGAACTTATAGCAGTTGTATCTGTTCTAAGTACATCGTGTAAGGATTAAGTTCTTTCTTATTCTTTAGTCCAAGCACATTTTATATCAACTCAGCCTAACCTTTTATTCCATATGCCTTCTAAAAAAGATGTTGCAATCCTAGAAAGTCCTAAAATAGAGAAACTTGACAACGTTATATATATTAAAGGTGCGCGTAGCAATAATTTACAGAACATTGATTTAAAGATTCCTCGTAATCAATTGGTCGTCGTTACTGGTGTTTCCGGCTCGGGGAAATCTTCCATTACAATGGATACCTTGTACGCCGAAGGACAACGTCGTTACGTAGAAAGTCTTTCTTCTTATGCTCGTCAGTTTTTGATGCGGATGAAAAAGCCAGACGTAGACTTTATTAAAGGAATCTGTCCTGCGATTGCGATTGAGCAAAAAGTAGGGACGCGAAATGCCCGCTCAACGGTGGGTTCCTTGACGGAAATTTATGACTTCTTGCGTTTATTGTATGCTAGAATAGGGAAAACCTATTCCCCCGTTTCGGGAAAACTAGTCAAACGGCACGAAGTAAGTGACGTCGTTAATTATATCCACAAATTTAAGGAAGGTAGTAAAATTCAGCTTTTTATTCCTTTACAGCAAAAGTATAAAGACCGTACACTCGCCAACGAGTTGCAGCTTTTATTACAAAAAGGATATACCCGAGTCTTGTTTAATGGTGACTTATTGCGAATTGAAGATGTATTGGAAGGTAAAAAAACCTTACTCAAAAAAACGGTTGAGGAACTTGCCAAAGAAGAGATTCGCATTTTAATTGATCGATTCGTTGTTAAACAAGAAGATGAAGAAAATAAAAAGCGGATTGCGGATTCCGTACAAACGGCCTTTTACGAAAGTGAAGGAGAGTGCGTCATCGACGTTATGGAGCAAGAAGTAAAAGGTTTTAATAATCGCTTTGAGCTAGACGGTATTTTGTTTATTGATCCCACACCACAATTATTCAATTATAATAATCCTTTTGGTGCCTGTCCACAATGTGAAGGCTACGGGAAAGTAATGGGTATTGACGAGAACAAAGTTATTCCCGATCAGTCGAAATCTGTATACGAAGGAGCGATCGCGTGCTGGCGAGGAGAAAAGGCGAGTCGTTGGTTACAGCAACTACTAAACCATGCGCACGAATTTGATTTTCCGGTACACCGTCCTTTTCAAGAATTGACGAGAGCGGAGCAAAAACTTTTATGGAAAGGGAATCGCTACTTTGATGGTATTAATCAGTTTTTTGATCAACTAAAAGAAAAGACTTATAAAATTCAAAACCGCGTAATGTTGGCGCGCTATCGTGGGAAAACCCGCTGTAATGTTTGCGACGGTGGTCGACTACGCGAAGAGGCGAGTTACGTAAAAGTGGATGGAAAAGCCATTTCCGAATTGGTCAATATTCCAATTGATGAATTACTTGAATTTTTTGATGCCTTAACGCTCAGTGAGAACGACGCGACTATTGCCAAAAGATTAATTTTGGAAGTAGAGAATCGTTTGAAGTTTATGATCGAAGTCGGATTAAGTTATCTCTCCATTGGTCGATTATCTGCGACGCTGAGTGGTGGAGAAACGCAACGCATCAATTTAACGCGAACCTTAGGCAGTAATTTGACGAGTTCTATGTACATTTTGGATGAGCCGAGTATTGGTTTGCATCCTCGAGATACCAATCGTTTGGTAACCGTATTGAAGTCTTTACGTGACTTAGGAAATACCGTCGTCGTCGTAGAGCACGAAGAAGATGTAATTAAGAATGCAGACTTTTTGGTTGACATTGGGCCACACGCAGGTATTCATGGTGGAAAGGTTGTTTTTGCGGGACCATACAAATCTATTCATACCAAAGCAAAGAAAAGCTTAACGGCAGGTTACATGAGCGGTCGACTCACGATTCCATTGCCGAAGATGCGTAGAAAATTTGTCAATGCCATTGAGATAAAAGGAGCGATGCATCATAATCTTAAAAATGTTGATGCTACTTTTCCACTGAATACCCTGACGGTGGTAAGTGGTGTTTCGGGCTCGGGAAAGACGACGCTGGTCAAGCAAATTTTATATCCTGCTTTGAAAAAACATTTAGGGGAACCACATCCAGTAGCGCCGGGTACCCATAAAGCACTTACGGGAGATTTAGACCAAATTACACAAGTTGAAATTATTAGTCAAAATCCTATTGGAAAGTCATCGCGTTCGAACCCAGTTACTTACGTTAAAGCTTACGACACCATTCGAAAACTAATGTCGGATCAGCAGCTTTCTAAAATCAGAGGATTCAAACCGAAACACTTTTCCTTCAACGTAGAAGGTGGTCGTTGTGAAACTTGCAAAGGAGAAGGAGAACAGGTAATTGAGATGCAATTTTTGGCGGACGTACGCTTAGAATGTGAAGATTGCAAAGGGAAGCGTTTCAAAACGGAAGTACTTGACGTCAAATATAAAGGCAAAAGTATTTATGATATTCTAGATTTGAGTATCGAAGAAGCCTTGACGTTTTTTGCAGATGCAAAAGATGTCGTACAAAAAATACAACCTTTATTTAATGTAGGTTTGTCGTACATCAAATTAGGTCAGTCTTCTTCTACTCTATCCGGTGGAGAAGCACAGCGTGTTAAACTAGCGTCTTTCCTTGCAAAGGAACGAAGAACAGAATCTATCCTCTTCATCTTTGATGAGCCAACGACGGGTTTGCATTTTCATGATATTCTCAACTTACTAGATGCTTTAAATGCGCTAGTAGAAAAAGGACATACGGTATTGGTTGTTGAACACAATATGGAAGTTATCAAGTCTGCCGATTGGGTCATCGACCTTGGACCAGAAGGTGGTAAACTTGGTGGAAATTTGGTATTCCAAGGGCTACCAGAAGACCTAGCGAAAGTAAAAGATTCTTACACTGGAAAATATTTAAAAGAAAAGTTATAAGCTGAGCAGCGTTTTGCACGTTCAAGTCCTCTATCTTTTATCGGTGCTTCGGAACAGTTATCATTGTAACTTTCTTACAGCATTAAAATAGTATAAATAGATACTATTTAGCCGAATACTAACTTAAGTTCTCGATAAACGGGACTCACAGTTTATTGCGTAAAATGCTAATTGATCATGTTGGGAAGCCAGCATGATCATTTTTTTGTTAAAAAATTATGGGCATGGTTTTCATAGAGAATTGTAGATAATTCCTATCTTAAGATAAGAACTTAAAGTCTATTGATTAGAAAAGCACGAATGGCTAAACAAAGAGTTAAAAAAGAACGTTGTCCCAACTGCGATCATCCCTTGCAAGAGACCGCCGAATTTTGTTCACAATGTGGACAGGAAAATCACGACATCAATCGTCCATTCAAATATTTATTTTGGGAAATTCTCGAAGGTGCTTTTAACTTAGATAGCCGAACTTGGACTTCTCTTCGTACCCTATTTCGATATCCTGGAAAAATGGCTTTGGAGTTTAACGCAGGAAAACGAAAGTCTTACGTTCCACCAGTGCGCTTCTTTTTATTATCGAGCATCGTTTTTTTTCTTCTGCTTTCCATTAATCCTTTTGGGACGGAGGAGATGACCAAAGTTAATGTAGATTCTTTGTTTGAAGATAGAGATACCTTGCCGATCAATTTGGGCTTTAGCAATATGAGAATGTCTAAAGCCGAATATTTGGCCATCTTCGACTACAATGATGATCAAGTTGACTCTTTCTTGGTTTCCAAATCACTTAGTCCTAGTTTTTACAATCGGAAAATGACCAAAGGTTTTCCTAGGGTTTTAAATAACTTGCCATCTTTCCAGCAAAGAATGTATAAGAATTTCTCGATTGCCGTTTTCTTTCTTGTGCCGATCTTTGCGTTCCTTTTGCATCTATTTTATTTACGGCAAAAAAACTTTTACGTCGAACATCTCATTTTAGGATTAAACTATCACGCATTTTTCTTTTTGACTTCGAGTATTTTAATCATTCTAGGCTGGATTGCCTTCTCAGATATTACCATACTCATTTCCTTTTTGTGTTCTTTTATTTACCTGATGTTTGCGCTAAAGCGATTTCACCAGCAAAGGTGGGGAAAAACCATCTTAAAAAGTTTTTTGCTTTTTTTTAGTTACTTTATCATTACTAGTGTAGTCATGATATTTGCGAGTTTGATCGCGGTAATATTATTCTAAAACCTAGGATCGCTATTTCAGGAATCACTTAAGCTCTTGGTATCTTTTAAAATCAAGTTTACTTTCTGCCACCAATTTTAGAGAACGTTTCACCTCTCCTCGGTGTTGATACCCGATTGCAAACCGAGGATAAAAAAGCAAACATTGATTGAACGCAGCTAATGCGCCGTGATAATCTTTTCCTAGTTGCTTACAAAGACCCAGATGAAAGTAAACCCAGTAATTCCTTAATCCTAACTGAATAGATTTTTCCAAATAAAAAATCGCTTGACGAAGGTAATTCGTTCGATTTGTCACGAAGTATTTAGCCTGTTTCTGTAGGCGGATCGCATTGACATAATAATAGCTCGCCTCTTCAGGATGATCGATTAAAAGTTGTTGGTAGAATCGATCTACTGTTTGGTTATCGAGTTGATATCCCAGTCGTTCTAATTTCTCCCAATCGGCTACGGCTAGGTCTACTTGATTTTGTTTCCAGTATCCAGTACCGCGCAAATAGAGCGCGTCTCTACCCGGAGAAGCGCCGTAACGCGTTTTCATTCGTCGCAAAATAGTATCACAATGGGCTACTACTGCTGTATAATTTTGATAATATTGAAGTTGTATTTTCGCTAATTCAAGGTGAGTCAGATTTTGGGTATGATCAATAAGCTTTGGCAAATGATTTTGATATAAATGCAAAGCACTATCGATAAAATTGCGCTCGAGGTAAATTTGTGCTAATTTTTTTATCGGATAAAATCGAAGTTGATGAGCGGTGTAATGAATTTCTTTTTCAAGTTGCTCACGGTACGCCTGTTTGTTACCTTGTTGTAGATAAATTTCTCCGAGTAAGGCGTAAGCCTCTTTTGCCGTCGGTTCCTTCCTCAGCAAGTTTTGTAATAACAACGTAGCTCTTTGTGGCTCGGAATCTTTTACAGTGATTGCCAAGCGATAATTGGCTTCTCTATGCGCCATGTCTACTTTCAGGACACTATGAAGATAAAGCGTATCATTAGTTAATACTGCTAATTCCATACAAATCGCTGAATATCCTTTGGTGCTTTGATTAGATAAGTGGTCCGCATCATAAGTTTTCAACTGTGCTTTTAACGACTTAATCGTTTCTTGTTTCTGAAATTCTAGATATTCTCGAGGAACTTGTTGTGCGAGTACTAACATTGGTATCAAAGAAATACTTAGCAGGAGAATTATTCTTTTCATTTGAGGTAAATAAGTTGTTTAATAATACTCAAAATTAGGCGCAATCTATTTTCTTTCCTACAAATCCCTTTGTCTATTCCTTGTAATCTATTTTACAATTGTTTTACAGCAACCAAATTTTACAAAAAAAGCTTAATTTTGTATTATGCTGGACGTGGAATACTTTTATTTACTAAAGAAACGACTACTCGAAAAATATCGAGTCGCACATCCGCATTGGAATAAACCGCTGCACGAATTTAAAGGAAGAGAAATTGCTAATTTCCAAGATCAGCTGCAAGAGGAAGTACAGGGGCGCATCAGTGAAAAATGGTTTTATACGCATCTAAAACCGGTAGAAAATACGAAACTCCCTCGAATTGACATTCTTGATATGTTAAGTCAATTCGTAGGCTATTTGCACTGGGAAGATTTTGTACAGGCGCACGCTTCTTCAGTATCCGTGGAAAGTCAGGATAGTCTTGAAAGGGCTCCTATTCTAGAAAAACAAACGACTCCTGCTACTCGCACTTGGTTGTTTTCTATCTTTTTCCTAGCCGTATGTGTCTTACTTTGGAGTCAATGGTCCACCGCAAAAACTTATCATTTTTGTTTCATAAATGCGGATACGCAGCAGGCGATTACAGAGAGAGCAATTAAAATTACGGTATTGAACGACGGAGAATCTCCCCGGCATTACCGTGCCGATAGCTTAGGCTGTTTTGAATTCGCGACGACAGAAACACAAGTCAACTTTGTCGTTACCGCAGATTATTATTATCAAGATACCATTCAAAGGGTATTAAAAAATAAACTTCGTACGGAACGAATTCCCTTGCGGCAAGATGACTACGCCTTGATGATTCATTTATTTTCTACGGCAAAATGGAAAGATTGGAATAAGCAAAGGGTACGACTGAAACAATTAATTGCAGCGGAAGCCATTATTTTTCAAGTTGCGGCAGATGGTAGTACAGGGATGGAAATGTATAACCGAGAAGAATTTATTGACAAAATGAGCCTACCACTGAGCAGTCTTAAAAATATCCGGATACTCAAAACCCAATACCAAAATGGAAAAATTATCAGTTTAAGGTTTATGCAAAACAAGCTAACAGAATGATGATCGAAGCGCAACATATTATTTATAGTCATTGGAAATCCTTTCGTACGCAAAAGCAAGCTAAGCTTTGGGGAACTCGTGTTTTGTGTAGCTTAGTGTTTGTGAGTTACTTAAATTGGGGAACGGCACAAAGTGCATCCAACTTACAAGAAGAAAAAGTAATGGAACAGAGCTTCCTAAGTCCAGATGTTAGTACGGTACAATTGACTGCTTTTCAGCAACGCGCACAGCAAAAATTAAAAGACTTTGCGGAGTTGATCGCACTCCTTTCTAACCCAGCATATGAACTTACTTTACGCGAAGCAAGTATTCCTATGGCGATGCGCTTATTTGAATCTCCCTCGACGGTAATTCGGTATTATGATTTTATTGAAAAGAAAGAAAAAAAGACTACGGCTGCGCTTTATCTTGAGTCCCTATTAAAAGCAGAAAAACAGCTTCAGATAGAAATAATGGTACTTTCAGAAGCAACCGTCAACCAGACGAAATCTACTTATCATTGGCAATTGGAATTTTTACAAATGCAAAAAAAGGCAACTGGAAATTATCCAAATCTAAAAGCGTTAATCAATGTAGTCCTAGTTCAAAAAGAAAAAAAATTTGGAGAAAAGACTAAATTGATTTGGGAAGTTTTCCTAAGTGATATGGAAGTAATTACCCTCGCCAATCCATAGCCAAATCTTTCCTCTGCTGCTGAAAGGTTATTCAAAAAAAACGAAGGGACACCAATAAATTAGTATCCCTTCAACTCACTCAGACATCAGTAAATTTTTGTTGGTTATTTTGAGATTCCTTCCTGTACAACTACTTGCCCGCGCTCAAAAAAATCATTCCCGCAAGGGCGCACAAAAGCGCTACAAATTGACCCCTTGGTATCAACTATAGTGATCGGCGTTTTATCCTTTTGTGAATATGATTTGAATAGAAGATCAGGATAAATTTGAGGAAACTCAATAATACAAGAGGAAGGTGCCAGAATATTCGATTAATGTACGCTAATCGTAGATTCAGCCCAATTTTTGAAGGAAATTGTTTAGTAATTCAATCTCACCGTGGCAAGTTGAGGGAAACTATCCTTGATTAATAAGATAGAAATTGTTTTAAAAGGAGATACTTATTCGCTCAAGAGTAAATGAGGTTCGTGCGCGTACTTTTGGAACTTTTGAAAATAACGCCCGATGTGCACACCATCTACTACGGCATGATGTGCTTGTACGGATAAAGGCATTTTGATAAGATCTTGCGCTACAAAATATTTCCCCCATACGATACGTGGAACAGAATCGCCGGGATGATAATGCATTGCATGCTGTACGCCCGTAAAAGAAATCCAAGGAATCGCCGACAAAAAAAGATAATCATCTCTTCCCGATTCATCCGCCATTGAAGGTGCGGTACGCATCGCTTCCATTTCGGCGCGCGCCCGTTTTTGGAAAGGGTGAAAAGACCTCGTATAATCAACCGTGCAAAAACTAAAGACCTCTTCGTCCGCAGTAGCAACGGTAAATGAAGGGTGTACCAACTCGTGTTCAACAACTTCGGTAGCTCGAATTCGTTGTCGAAACCGTGGTAATTCATTTGCGACTCTAGTCACCAGATAAACTAAGGTGGGTGTAAAAGACAGCTTTTCTTTTTTGATGAAGGCTAGCAAATGCTGAATCTCCACGTTAGCACAAATACTTAAATGAGGTTGGTCCATCCGACTGAAAAACTCAAAGTGCTTTTTGCGATGTGGATCTGTTAATTCAATCTTTTTCATTTGTAATCGTAACGGCTGCTAATGACAAAATACTTAGTACCATCATAAAGGAATACGCAATAGCTGGTACAAGCTAATTTCGTAAACGAATATTTACTTAATCGCTCCATAAATACTGGAAACAAACGGTCCCTTCATAAAACTTTCAGGATCGATTTGACTCTGAAAGACAACGCCCTTCCATTTCCCCGTCAATAATAAGCGAGCACTTTCCGCCAACGGAGCGGCGGTAGTTGTCTGAATAGCTCTAAGCTTTTTGCCGCCGATTACTTTAGGTTCGATCCGATACGTTTTCTCTTTTGCCCGTAACACACCATTTTGATCTTTTCCTTGTACCGAAGCATAGATGATTACTACATCATCTTCGAGTGCCGGAATCGTAGCTAACATCGTAGCTTGTAATTGCGCAATTTTATCTTTTGGGTTTTCGATTTGCTTTACGATACCTGCTACCCATTCGTAATGACCGGGATAACGAATCGTTTTATAATCTAGGGATTTCACCTTACCGGCAAATGCATCTGGCAAATCTGCGGCACCGCCAGAAGTTAGATCGTTTTCATAAGTAACCGTATCAATAATGATTGTTTCTCTTTCTGACAAAGCTGGCAGTAGCACTTTTTCACCATTTCTGACCGCGACTGCATCTTCGATGTATTCTGTAGCGACACCGATGGGGCTCCAAGTAAAACCATAGAAGTGAGGTGCGCAAGCATGTTGGGTCAAAGCCCCTACTTTCATTTCAATTTTATCGACTGTGGTAACGCCAAATTCTTGGCAAAAATGCTGGAATAAATAATTTGCCAACACATTGATAAAACCTGGTGCTAAACCCGTTTGCAAAACAAAACCAGTGGAAGCATCTTTGGCTAATGCTGTAATTTCGTCCGTTTCTTTAACGTATTCGGTCAGGTTAGCATAATGCATTTCGTGGGCTTTAGCGAGGCGAGCGATTCTTGGCGCTTGACTCCCAGGCAGACAGTCCAATACTAAGTCGCAATTGGCAAAAACTCGATTCATTTCATCATCTACTCCTTCGTAAGGCATCGCGAAAGGAATAATGTCAGTGTCGATGGCAATACCTTCTTGAATCCAAGTTGCCGCTTTTTTTGCCGCTTCAAAATTGACGTCACCGATGTAAATATCAGTCCGTAAAGCATCTGAATCTGCGATTAATAAACCGACTGCTTTACCGATACCGCCAGCGCCTACGATGGCAATAGTGTATTTTTTATCCATAATTTGGTTCTTTTGATTAATGATTGTAAAAAAAC
Source organism: Saprospiraceae bacterium (assembly GCA_045110315.1). Taxonomy (GTDB): domain Bacteria; phylum Bacteroidota; class Bacteroidia; order Chitinophagales; family Saprospiraceae; genus CALFBG01. Next base: position 7,414 of record JBGCFY010000123.1, on the reverse strand, counting down.
AAAATTCTGCTGAAGGAACCAACCAAAAGAGGATCAATTTACGATCCAGCTCAATGGAGAAATTAGCTAAAACAATTTTAACCAAAATGCTGCCTTCCTCCCCTTTTTTGTCTGCTTAGCGCTAGTAATAGTTTCATTTTTTAGTTAGCTTAGGTCTACCGTGTATTAAATTCTTCGCTATGCATTTTCTTTTAAAAAATAGTATCCTACTCCTTTTCTTGAGTTTCCCTAGTTGGAACTTAGCTCAAGTAACAATCAATGGCAATATTAAAGATCAAGATACTGGTGTACCCATTGAGACGGCTTACATCTTTATTGCCAATACGCAAATCGGAACCATTTCTGATGCTGCAGGAAATTTCACCCTATCCAATGTCCCAACGGGTAGTGTAAATATTGTCATTTCCCACCTAAGTTATAAGCCTTTTTCAAAGCCACTTTCTTTTTTACAAGGAGCAGCTTACGACTGGAATATTAAGTTGGAAGCTGATATTGTGGGTTTGTCTGAGGTCGCAGTCAAGGCAAAACCATCTAAGAAAAGAAAAAAATACATCAAACGATTTACAAAAGCACTTTTGGGTAATACGCCCAATGCAAAATTATGTCATATTCGGAATACAGAGGTACTTCGATTCACGGAAGAAAAAAATATTCTTACGGTAAAAGCTAAACATTTATTGGAAATAGAAAATTTTGCGTTGGGTTATCGCATTTTTTTTTATTTAGAAAAATTTAAATTAAAAGGAGAAGACGTTAGTTATGCAGGGAAGCCGCTTTTTGAGGAACTCCTTCCTAAGTCTGCTGCTCAGCGTGCTACTTGGTACAAAAATCGAGCGCGTAGTTATCGAGGTTCTTTGCAGCATTTTTATCGCAGTGTGATTGAGGAGACGACCAAACAAGAAGGTTTCAAAATCTACAAAGCGAAGTTAACACCGAATAAAACCTTTGAGTCTTCTCCTCCAGTAAACATTAAAACGCTAGTGAAAGCATCGCCCGATGGTTCCCAAAGATGGTTAGCCATTCCTAATTTTTTAAAAATAGTATATTCTTTAGAGTTTGATCAGCTTACGCAAAAAGGAACTGAGTTCAACGCGGCGAATGCTAATATAGGAAGACCCGCCGAGCGAGAGATGATGCTACAAAGTAGAAACAATGCTAAGCAAAAAATGTCCTTTCAACAGTCTTATCTTTTTTCCTTGTTTCACCTCATTAAACTAGACAAAAATGCTATACCGATCCATGCCGATAAGATCAAATCGTACGGCTACTGGTCTTTAGAAGGTGTCGCAGAAATGCTGCCGATGACTTACCGTTTGCCCGATGGAGAAATTATTAATGTTCAAACTAGCACTATCTTGCAAAAAGAAAGTCAAAAAAATGGCTTCTCCTTGAGTCAATTACGAATTCCAAAATCACAGATTCTAGCAGGTGGTCCACCAAAAGATGGCATTCCCGCGATTGATCATCCTAAGTTTGTAACGATTGCAGCAACAGATTTTTTGGAAGACGACGATGAGGTATTGAGTATTGAAATCGGCGGTATTGCGAAAGCATATCCAATTAAAATCCTCAATTTTCACGAGTTGGTGAACGACCAAATCAAAGACCAAGCGATTTTGGTGAGTTACTGTCCTTTGTGCAACAGTGGAATAATTTTTTCGCGAGCGGTTGAAGGAAAGACTCGAAGTTTTGGTGTTTCGGGTTTACTCTATAATAGTGACGTTTTGCTATACGACCGAGAAACGGAAAGTTTGTGGTCGCAGCTGATGGAGCAAGCCGTTGCGGGAGTAGCTAGTGGTCAGCGACTAAAGCCATTAGCGAGTAAACGATTGACTTGGAGAAGCTGGAAGGAGAAATATCCTCAAGGACAAGTACTTTCTACCGAAACAGGGTTTACCAAAGATTACCAAACGAATCCTTACGCTAAATATAAGGGTTCCAGTCGCCTCTTATTTCCTGTGGAAAAAGAAAGTAGAAAACTAAAGCGCAAGACGAAAGTAATCGGTATTGCTTTGGCAGGTCAATACCGTGCCTATCCATTAAAGACCTTAGCAAAGCGAAAATCTCCAATTGTCGATCAATGGAATGATCAAGAAATTCGAATTTACTTAGATGAACAAAAGCAGGTTGTAAAAGTAGAAGATCGCAATGGTTTACCTTTAGTTTACACTCAACTATATTGGTTTGCGTGGTACGCTTTTCATCCTCGGACCAGTATTTTTCCAGCCCGTTGAGCAGGGAAATTTCAATTTTGTCTTAGTCCTTAGTCTCATTTTGATAAAGCTTCAATAAACTCTCCGCAGCTTTAAAAGGAGAACGTTCTGCACTTAATACTGCTTTTTCGATGGCGGCTAATTCTTTTTTGACGGCGGGATGGTGAAAGAAAGCTTGTTTTAAAGCGGTCGTAATGGTTTCATCGAGCCAATATTTAGCTTGTGCTTGTCGATTCTTGTCAAAAAATTGATTTTTTTGGGTAAAGCTTTGATATGCTTTGATGGTTTCCCAGATTTCTTGGATTCCTGTTCCCGTATTGGCTGAGCAATTTTTAACTTTCACGATCCAATCGCTTTCTTTGGCAGGAAATAAGTGAATGGCATTCCGATAAGCCTGTTTGGTTTGTTTCGCTAATAGTAAGCGATCTCCATCTGATTTATTAACTGCGATTAGGTCAGCCATTTCTACGATTCCGCGTTTAATGCCTTGCAACTCATCTCCGGCACCGGGTAATAAAAGGAGTAGAAAAAAGTCAACCATAGAATGAACGGCGATTTCAGACTGACCGACGCCTACCGTTTCGACGAGGATGGTATCGAATCCTGCCGCTTCGCACAATACGATGGTTTCTCGCGTTTTCCGAGCAACCCCTCCCAGTGAATCACCGGCAGCGGAAGGACGAATAAAAGCACGCGGATGATTAGATAGTTGGTGCATTCTGGTTTTGTCTCCAAGAATACTGCCTTTACTCAATTGGCTAGAAGGATCAATTGCGAGTACTGCCAAGCGATGTTCTTTTTCAGTAATGAAACCGCCAAGATTTTCAATAAAAGTACTTTTACCGACACCCGGCGCCCCTGTGATTCCAATCCGGATGGAATTTTTGCTGTGTGGTAAGCAAGCCTCGACAATTTCCTGCGCAGTAGCCTGATGATCTGCGCGCGTACTTTCTATTAACGTAATGGCTTGACTCAACATAATTTTATTACCCGCCAAAATCCCGCTTACGTAGTCGTCTAAACTGTAGCGTTGTTTGCGCTTTGCCTTCTTGGCGAGAAAGGCAGCACGTTTGGCGGCAGTCGCAATCGATTTTTCTGGTTTTTCCATCAATTTAGGAGACGTTAAAGTTTTTAATACCAATCAAGTTAAAAATTTAACTAATATATTAAAAACTGATAATCAATTTATTAAATTCAAATAAAATTAACACTTTCGGTACAGAGAAGCACCTACACGTTAAACTTACTTAATATCGTAAAAAAGCCTCGACTCGCACAATTTCGCGCTAGATTTTCTTAGAATTTCTATTTAGTTTCGTAATAACAAAGCGCAATAAGTAAGAGCGCAAATTAATAAGTGATTTAATTTGTTTGGGCACTATCTCTCTGATTCTACTTTAACAAGTGCCTTAAAAGCTAGCTAAACCTTGGCACTCGTTAAAGCTATGAAAGGTAATAGGAAAGGCACACAATTTCCTAAATCACCCATTACTTGAACTGACTCAAATTTTATTCAAGTGACTTCGCGCTACTTTTTGATTTTGACCTTTGGTACCTAGTTGTACCTAAATTAATGCTTGCAAAATGTCGTCGAAAAGATCAAAAGTTAGGCTTATTCAAGCGAAGAAATTTAGAGCAGTTCATTTTTTATTCTTTAGTGGTTTGACAGTGGTTTAATAATTTTATTGGTTAACCCTGGTAATTATTACGCTCTCTTACATGCTGTCAACCACTAATTAATAAAGAAATTGTTTAAATACCTTGCAACAAATGTGGCTGATTTTATCTTAGCACCTATTTTTTTAAAAAATTATTTAAAATAATTCCTGTTTCAAATACGGTAGTAAAATAGGACTCAAAGCTTTTAAATTTAATTCTTAATAAAACCTTCCTTACTAAATTTAATTCTTCTTTTCCATCACTCCTCAATACTTAATGGTGAATTCGGGTATTTCTTGCTGGAAGTAAACGCTACAGTTATCAAAAATAGTATCAGAATTCAGACTTTGACAGTTAAACTTTAACGGTTAGTATGCGTTATAAACTCGTTGATATATTAAATATTATCTTACTTTTGTGGGATTTTCCAATCGAAACATCAACAAAAGCAAGTTTCGAAACGTTATGGAGTTATTAATTTGTGAATACAAAACATTAAAATTAGAAAGATGAAGAATTTATCATTATTGAAACTTTTATCCTTATTACTTATTCTCGTTACTGCTGCTTCTTGTGGAACAGATGACGATACCGTTACTGATCCAGATCCAGTAGTATTAAAGAACATTGTTGAGTTAGCTACTGATGATGGCAACTTCGACTTATTGATTGCTGCAACAAACAAAGCAGGTTTGATTCCTACTTTATCAAGCGATGCAGCTTCTTTTACTATTTTTGCGCCAACGGATAACGTTTTCCAAACATTTCTTGATGCTCAAGGAGTTACTTTAGAACAATTAGATACCCCTACTGTACAATTAATTTTAACAAATCATGCTTTTGCAGGTAAGATCGCTTCTAGCTCTTTAGCGACACAGTACTATACTTCTAGAAGCCCAATCGGTTTCTACCAAGTAGATGCAGACCCATCTAATGATGGTATTACAGCAAGTATGTACGTTAACATCGACAACGGTGATGTACAAATCAATGGTGGAGATCCAGCAACGGGTGGTGCAGTAGTAGTAGAGGCAGACATCGAAGCTAGTAACGGATTTTTACACAAAATCAATGGTGTAATTGCTCCTCCAACTTTGGCAACTTTCGCAAGTTCTGATCCAAGGTTTGCTTCTTTACTAGGTGCTTTAGCAAAAGTAAGTGCAGATCCTGCGCAGCCAAACTTAGTAGCATTACTTTCTGATCCTAATCCAGCAAACGGTGTTTATACGGTATTTGCTCCAGACAATACTGCTTTTGCAAATTGGTTGACAGCAAACAATACTACTTTAGCTGACGTTGACGTTGCTACTTTAGCAAATAGAATTAAGTACCACGTAATTCCTGGTGCAAACGTAAGACAAGCAGATATTACTAACGGTTTAGAAGCAGCAACTTTAACGGGTAACAATATTACTTTAGTTATTGACGGTGCAAGCTACTCTGTTAACGTATTTGGAAATAACTCTGCTAACATCACTGAGACTGACATTCAATCTCAAAATGGTGTAATTCACATTATTGACAGTGTATTAGAAGAGTAGTCCATTGGACTTAGAAAATTAATAGAATCGTTCTTCGATAAGAAGAACATTTTATTCGACATAGAAAAAGGATTTGGTCTACTAAGATCAAATCCTTTTTTGCTTTATAGCTCCCTTCCCTTTTTATAAACCTAAGTCAAGCCATAAGCTAAGTCTTGCTTTTTGCAACAAAAACAGTGATATCCCTTATAAATATTAGTAATTATTTATATTTGTGAGAAGAAATTCGCAGCATTTAACGAAAACCTCCCAATGGCTAAGAAAAAATCAAGCTCCAAAAAACCTGAGTTTACACCTCGCCCTAAGTCCAAGGCGGTCGCTAAAGCTCCTTTGATTAACCCAAATTATATTTATGGTGGGCTGCTAGTATTGGTAGCATTGGCAGTTATACTAATTCGACTCAATTTTATTAGCATTCCTTTTGAGCGGGACGAAGGAGATTACTGTTACGCGGGAGAATTGCTACTGGCGGGAGAAACACCCTACCTTGATTTTTACGAACAAAAACCGCCGGGTTTATTTTATTCTTATGCGCTTTTACTTGGTATTTTTGGAAAATCCTTAGAAGCTGTTCACCTTACTTTTTTGTTACTCAACCTAATTACCGTCTGGTTTTTATTTTTGGTGGGTAAAGAATTGTTTGATACGCAGACTGGCGTAGTGATTGGAGCGAGTTATGCTTTTTTATCCTTAACAAAAGCCGCCTCTGGTTTTACCGTACAAGCGGAACATCTTTTGACCTTGTGTTTTGCGATTGCCTTTTACTATTTACTGCGCGCCTTCAAAGAGGAAAAAAATTGGCAATTTATACTTAGTGGAGCCGTGGTGAGTTGGAGTTTCCTGATTAAGCAAAACGGAATCTTTTTCATTGCCTTTTTGGGAATTACGTTACTGAGTTATTATATCCTAGAAGCCAAACCCATTTCGTGGGAAAAGGTATTCAAAAAAGCAGGTTTATTTGCAGCGGGAGTCTTGCTTCCCGTCGTCGTCATGCTTGGTTTGATGGTCGCGTTAGGTGCTTTTGATGAATTCCTATTTTGGATTTATGAATACCCTAAAGAATATGTTTCTAGCATTCCATTCGACGTAGGTATTGGATTTTTGAAAACTAAGATTGGGCAAATTTCTGGCAATTATAAAGCCTTTTGGGGACTTGCCGTGATTGGTTTACTGCTTGGTAGTTTCACCAAAATTAGTACTTACAAAAAAGTAATGCTTTGGAGTTTGGCCTTCTTTTCTTTTTTGGCTATTACCCCAGGATTACGATTTTATGGTCATTACTTTATTAAAGTTTTTCCGGCGGCAGCTATTTTGATTGGTGTTTCCGTTTACGCGGTAAGCGATTTACTCAAAAGTAGTTTTGGCTTCAAGCAAGCACACTGGGGTGTATTGGGTCTTTTTATCTTTTTGCCGATTCAAAATATGATTGAAAATAAAAGCTATTATTTTGATACCAACCCTACCCAAATTTTGCGGGAAGTATATGGTACCAATCCATTTGCAGAATCAAAAGTCATTGGAGATTATCTAAAAAATAGTTCGAAGCCAGGAGATGAACTTGTCGTTTTAGGATCTGAGCCTCAGATTAACTTTTATGCAGGTTTAAAATGTCCTTCCAGACATACTTTCTTAGTCTTTTTAATGACCGAGCATCCGAAAGCTTCTCAGTGGCAACAAGAATTGAAAGCCGATATCGAGCAAGCCCAACCTCGTTATATGGCAATGGTCAATCATCGATTTTCGTGGGTTATGCGCCCTAATTCCGATCAAATGATTTACAATTGGTCGCGAAACTATATTTCGCAATATTATAAAGTAATTGGTTATGCCGATATTTTTAGAGATCGACCGACCAACTACGTTTGGGACGCTGCGGCTTTAACTTACCAACCTCAAAGCCAAGAATACATTGCGATTTTTGAACGCAAATAATCGCTCTTACGCTGAGCAGCTACTGCCCTATTTTTTATTGGTCGTGGCGCTCTTGGTGGTGCCGCTGCA
>JBGCFY010000122.1:0-58854 GCA_045110315.1 Saprospiraceae bacterium | reverse complement strand
AGGCGTTCCTTTAGAAAAACAGATTAAAGATTTTGCAATAATTTCAAAGAACTAGGTGCCAAATAAATGGCGCTTTAATAGTATACAACTTTGTAACTATTTAACAATACACAACTTTGTGTCTCATGACACACCGCTACGGAGGATAAAAAAGCTGAAAGTTTGGACAAAAAGATCAATTCGTAAACATTTTTAGCGTTTTAAAACAACTTCAACTTCAATACTAAAATATAACTAGTCCACAATCAAAAAAGTCAGTAAAGCCGTAAAATGTAGTAAAAAATGTCAGTTTAAATTAGCACCTATCTCGCTAACTGACATCGTAAAAAAGTATAAAAAGGGAATAGGTCTTTATTCATTCTCTTGCGAGCAAATAGATATTATTTGTATTTAGCTTTGATCCAAATCTTCTGTCTGTCACCATTTAATAAGCCTTGCTTACGAATCCACTTATGACCAACAAGCACCAACGAAGGTAGTTAGGTTTATGAACGCTTACTTATGGGCAATAGAAAAGGTTAGAGGTATTGATTATTTTTTAGCCAAAAATAATAGTTGAGGATTGAAACAAATAGTTAGGTTTCTTTTTAGCGCTATGATGTTTTTTTTGATGAAAGATGAGCACCCTACCGTCAGTAATTACCGCAGCATATAAACCGTTCCCGACTTTTCTACAACTTCACCGTTAAATTGAGTTACGCGAATTTGATAAACATAAACTCCCGCTCGCAGGTCTTGCCCATTCTTACGACCATCCCAACCTTCGTCGGACTGTTGCGTTTCGAAAACACGGCTACCAAAACGGTCAAAAATAACGAGTTCGTATTTTTGGATTTGGGATTCAAAAACAAAAATCGGCCGAAAGAAAGTATTTTTCCCGTAAGGGGCAAAAGCATTAGGTGTGATGATTTTGGTTAATTGTTGTAAATTAACCGTATTCGACTTCGAGGTAATAAGGTCTTGCGTTCCATCCGGCAACTCAAGCATAGCTATTGCAAGCACATAATATTGATTGCGAGCTTCCTGCTCAAGGCTGATATCTAAAAGATCAGTGTATGTTCTGGTATTAGGATCAAACGATTCTACAAAAAAGGCTTGCCCATTTCGTTCTTTATAAAGATCATAACGCACTATTGTGGCAAAAGGATGATCATACGCAGTCCATTGGATTTCATTGGATCTATTTTCAAGACTTGTTCCTTGCAGAAAAACGGTAGCAATATAATTTGATTGAGCAATCGAATCACATTCATCTATCGTCTGAATAACATAATAAGTTTTACCATTTCCAGGATTTGCTTTGAGATCTGCTAGTTGATTTTCTACTTGTAATGGGAATTCGGGTGTAATACTAAGTACACTAGAATAATCTACTTGATTGCTAGAACGCAATATATTACTCAAGGTAATTTCGGCATTCGTGTCCCAAGACCAAGTCAATTCAATAGAATCATTCCTGATCACACTGACATTTTTCAAATACAAATTACGGACGGGCTGAGTAATGTCCAAGGACTGACAAATTCGATTTGATTGCGCAGCAGCAGTGCCATCTTCAGAGACCGCACGAATATAGAAACAATAAAAATCTCCGTCGTTCGCATTTTCGTAAATATAATCCGTATCCGCAGCACTAATCGTATCAATTGGCATCATCATCCCACCATTCAATCCCAACCAAATTTCTTGTTGCTGAATTCCTGACCAACCTTCGTAAAGATTCCAATTCAATCGAACGGTCTGTTCACAAGGACTAACCTCTGACTCCATAAACATAGTGCGGTGAAAATCAGTAAACAAACTAGTATTGCCACACGCATCTAGTGCGGTCAGGGAATAAACTTCTGATTGAGCATTCGGGGAAGCATTGACATCCGTGTACGACGTAGGACCAAAAACGGTATCAATGGCAACCGTTCCAATATCCGTAGTCCGGTAAATAATGTAAGCAACTACTTCTGGGGAAGGACTCGGTTCCCAATCTAAATTCACAAAAGTCCCATCGACCGAAGCAAAGTTAAGCGGAGAAAGTAACGGTGATAAATTGTCTAATGTGTCGGAACTAATTGCAGTTTGCCCAGGACAGTTAAAATCACTAACAAAATAGTAGTACCAGACATCACCACTTGGGTCGTTATGCACAAAATTTGTAGTGGCAGGATTTGTAATGGTTGCTAATAAAGTATACGGTCCCGCAAAGTCTGCACTGAAATAAATTTCGTAACTATTAAAACTACCACAGTTATTAACTGGTGTTTCCCAAACTAAGGTGTCGCCCTTAACGCAGACGAAATCGGGTGGATTAATTTGAGCATTAGTCACAGTCAACGTTCCAAGGAAGCAACAAAAGAAAAAGCAAAATTTTGAAAATAGGTTCATACCGTGGCAGTCAAGTCTGTGGGATAATTTAATTTATAGTTTCAAGAGTATTCCTACGTACAGTGAAATAAGCTTTATTCTTCCAGTAAAGGTTTCAACCTAGCCTCAAAGTCTTTCATCGACACAATTTCTTTTAATTCATATTCTAAAACGAAACTTTCCGAAATCACTTTTTTATAATAGACCAAACCAATTCCTTCGGCGTACAGTTCAACCCAATCATACATTGGACTTAAATGTCCTTGTTCTTTAATGTGATGGTCAACTTCTTCCTTGATTTCAAAGCGCACACAAGGATAGCTTTTTCCTTGGTAAGTATACTCATCATCCCCTATATAACGTCGATTTCTAGTAAGTGTTGTCGTCTCTGTCAGATCAAAAGGGTTGGGTATTTTCACACTGTAGAGAAAAATTCCCGTTGAATCTGTAACCGTAAAAGGGAAGGTTGCGCCATGAATAACTTCTAGTGAAATGGGAATCAAATTATTCAAAGAATCTTCTCGATAGATATAATAGTCTTGAAGTAAAAGTCCATTCCGGACAACTTCTTCTCGGAAAAATTGCCGCACATTAAAAGCTTGATCGTAGTTCTGCCCTGTAAAGTGCCAAGCAGAATCCGTTTTAATACTCTTATAAAACCACGTTTCGGTCGGTAGCGAATCATTATTAACGGGAGTATAAATGTAAACCTTCCCATCCTCTAAGGCTTCGATTGGATAATAAAAAGCTTTGATATTTCGCTTACCATCTGTACATTGCATTAAGCTGCCGATGAAAAGTAAAAGTGCTGCAAGGTAAATATAACTTGTAAGTGATTGTCGCATGATAATTTTGATCCAAAAAATGATTAAAGTATCCTTTTGTTAACGGCTAAATACATTGTGTACTAGTTTCTTCTGAAAAGCCTATATATCAAGATTGCTTTGAAACTAGATGATCGGTACCCGATACAAATTGAATGTTTTAGCACTTGATTAGAAACACAACGTGAAATTGACGTACATGTTGAAGACATTTCGGTGCTTTTAGTACTTTTCGCAAAAATACAACTAATCAACTAAGCGTTTAGTAAATAAGTTTACAAAAAAGTAGAGAATCATTGTACTTTGTTATCAATCATTTAGCATTGTCGTAGTCAAGAATGGCGAACTATTCACTTCTATACCAGCGAATTGTCAGAAAAAGCTTTGCAAAAAAAATAAATAGTCGGACAAATACGACAAAATGACGCAAAAAACTTGAGTTTTGATCTTGGTATAAAATATGTTCGCTATCAAGAACATAGATACCCAATCAGTAGGTTTCCTTTTTTAGCTAAAAAGCGTTGAGAATTGCACTTTGATCGCTAAAAAATCCTTTGTACAACTTCTGATTACCTTAATTAAACTATCATCTGTGAGTAGAAGGCTGTAAATATATTTTATATTTGGCTTTTATTCCTGATTTTCATTCATTCTGATCTTGGTTTGACACCTATAAGGTCTCACAACAACAAATATTATGTTTAATTTCATATCGAAGTCTATCGGAAAAATATTCGGAACAAAGTTCGATAAAGATGTTGCAACTTATAAACCGATTATTGAGCAAATCAATCAAGAGTTTGAGGTGCTACAATCCCTTAGCAATGACGAGCTTCGCAACAAGACGATTGTGTTTAGAGAAAAAATTGCGACACACTTGGCTGGCATTGATGAAGATATTGCCAATGCTCGTAAAGAAGCGGTCGACCAAGAAGACCTAATGCAAAAGGAGCAGTTATTTGCAGATGTAGATGAACTCCTCAAAGAAAGAGATAAACACCTCGATGATATCCTCAACGAAATTTTACCCAATGCATTTGCCGTCGTAAAAGAAACGGCAAGACGATTTAAAGAAAATGAAACCATCACTGTCACCGCTACGGAACACGACCGTAACTTAGCAGCCAATACAAAAAAGGATTTCGTTTCGATCAATGGCGATCATGCCATTTGGAAAAATTCTTGGATGGCCGGTGGTAGTGAAATTACTTGGGATATGTTGCACTACGATGTCCAACTGATTGGTGGAATGGTTTTGCATGATGGTAAAATTGCGGAGATGGCAACGGGGGAAGGAAAAACCTTAGTTGCAACCTTACCGGCTTACCTTAATGGACTTTCAGGACAAGGCGTACATATTATTACCGTCAACGACTATTTGGCACGTCGAGATAGCGAATGGGTAGGTCCCATTTTCGAATTTCTGTTTCTTACCGTTGATTGTTTGGACAAATATAAGCCACATTCTCCCAACAGGAAGAAAGCCTATAAATGTGATATCACTTATGGCACGAACAACGAATTTGGTTTCGACTATTTGAGAGACAATATGGTTCGTTCTATGGACGAAAAGGTGCAACAAAAGCATCACTACGCAATGATTGATGAGGTAGATTCCGTTTTGATTGATGATGCTCGTACACCATTAATTATCTCTGGTCCTGTCCCTAAAGGTTCGGAAGAACAAGAATATATTACCCTTCGACCACGAGTTGAAAAATTATTAAACGCACAGAAAAAATTATCCACAGCATATTTAGCGGAAGCGAAATCTTTATTTAAAGATAATATTACAGGAAACGATGAAGGCGAAATGGGAATGGCTCTTTTGCGAGCACATCGCGCACTACCCAAGTCTCGTCCCTTAATCAAATTCTTAAGTGAAGAAGGCGTTAAAGTAATCCTTCAAAAAGCAGAGAACTTCTACATGCAGGAGCAGTCCAAAAATATGCACCTTGTAGATGAGCCTTTATTGTTCACTATTGAAGAAAAGACTAGAAATGTTGACCTTACAGAAAAAGGGGCAGAATTTTTGGCAAGAGGTGGTGATGATCCCAATTTCTTCGTCATGCCAGATATTGCTACAACAATGCAGGCAATCGAAGATGATGATGAAATCAGCGTAGAAGCACGGAGTGAGCAAAAAGAACAATTAGTACAAGATTTTGCCGTCAAATCTAAACGATTACACTCAATCAATCAATTGCTAAAAGCATATACGATGTTTGAGCGAAATGAGGAGTACGTGGTCATGGATGATCAAGTAAAAATCGTAGATGAACAAACGGGTAGAATGATGGAAGGTCGACGATATTCCGACGGTCTTCACCAAGCATTAGAAGCAAAGGAGAACGTTAAAGTTGGTGATATCACACAAACTTATGCAACCGTAACCTTGCAGAACTATTTTAGAATGTACCACAAGCTTGCGGGTATGACCGGTACGGCAGAAACAGAAGCAAGTGAATTCTGGGAAATTTATAAATTAGATGTAGTCGTTATTCCTACAAATAGACCGATTGCTAGAGATGATCGAGAGGATTTAGTTTTTAAAACTTCTAGAGAAAAATTCAATTCTGTAATCGATGAAATTGTAAACTTAAGTAACGCGGGTCGTCCAGTCTTAGTAGGTACAACTTCTGTAGATATCTCCGAAAAGATGAGCCGTATGCTGAATCTTCGAGGAATTAACCACAACGTCTTAAATGCCAAACAGCATCAACGAGAAGCAGATATTGTTGCAGAAGCAGGTAAGCCTGGTAAAGTAACCATCGCCACCAATATGGCTGGTCGGGGTACGGATATCAAACTTAGTGATGAAGTAAAAGCGGCAGGTGGTTTAGCCATTATTGGTACAGAGCGACACGATTCTCGACGAGTAGATAGACAGCTACGAGGTCGAGCTGGTCGACAAGGAGATCCAGGTTCTTCTCAGTTCTACGTATCTTTGGAAGACAACTTAATGCGTTTGTTCCAATCGGAAAGAATTGCTAAGTTGATGGATAAAATGGGACACAAAGATGGGGAAGTCATTCAACATTCTATGGTTTCGAAATCAATCGAACGCGCACAAAAGAAAGTCGAAGAAAATAACTACGGTATCCGAAAGCGATTATTGGAATACGATGACGTGATGAACATTCAGCGAGAAGCAATTTACAAAAAGAGAAATAATGCTTTATCAGGAGAACGTTTATCCGTTGATTTAAATAATATGTTTCAATCGCTCACCGAGAGTTTGATTTATAACCACCGAGAAACAGGTAATTTCGAAAGCTTTAGAACGGATTCTTTACGAATGTTAGGCTTCGATCCTGAAATTTCTCCTGATCATTTTGCAACTCAAAAAGAAGAAAACCTCTTGGTAGATTTCCAAGGACAAGTAAGCGAGTTCTACGATCGAAAAGCAGCAAAAACCGTTGAAGTATTATTGCCTGTAATCAAAAACGTTTACGAACAAGAAGGTCATAAGTACAAACGAATTGCAATTCCTTTTACGGACGGTCGGGCTAATCCATTGCCGATTGCTGCAGATTTGGAGAAAGCGGTAAAATCAGATGGAAAGTCCATCATGGAAGATATCGAGAAAGCAGTTTCTTTATCTTGCATTGATGATGAGTGGAAAGAACACTTACGCTCCATGGACGAATTGAAAGAATCAGTACAAGCAGCTTCTTTTGAGCAAAAAGATCCTTTGGTCGTTTACAAAATGGAAGCTTATACCTTATTTGAAGAATTGATTTATCGTATCAATGAGCGAGTATCTTCTTATTTGTCAAAAGGACGTTTACTCATCGAACAAGATCAACGTAGTTTACAAGAGGCGAAAGAACAAAAGACAGACCTGAGTAAGGTGCAAACCAATCGACGACCGGAAGACCAAGCCGCGCGAGCAGCAGCCGAAGGGGTAAGTCGAGGTAAGTCGAAACCCGAAACGTTTGTCCGTACGGAGAAAAAAGTAGGTCGCAATGATCTTTGTCCGTGTGGTAGCGGTAAGAAATTTAAGCATTGCCACGGTAAATAAACTTTAGCTCCGCAAAAAGCGATCAACCTTTGATAAGTTTCGGCTTACACTAAAGTTCTAAATAAGCAGTAAAGAGGATTCGGTAAAATAGAGCCGAATCCTCTTTTTTAATGGTAGAATAAGCTGCATTTGCCTACCATTTGATTGTAGGAGTCACCCGTAGCATTTTTTGAGCTAATCGCAAACACCTAACACATAAGTCTTTACAATTTATTTAGCATTTTACCTACTTAGCAAGAAATGAAAATGCCCGCTGATACTTCTAGACTATTTTGTATCCTTCCCTAAATTAAAAGTGGAAATCATTTAGTATTTAACGGGGTTATTCCTATTTTGTGAATAATGCATGGCGTTTTGAGCGTAGTTTTGTTCGTACCTTGTTTGTACATAACAACCACTGCGTTCTATAATATTCAGCTTAGCATTTATTTTATTAATCCTTTTCAAATTTTAGGGATTCAATAAAAGGCTAAGCCAAGTTTAAGTGCGTCTTACAACGAATGCTAGTAGATAAATTCAACTTGAGTGACAATGCTCAAAATTTTACAGTACCGAGAACAACTCCTTTAATATAAATGAACTTAGCGACGATCATTGATCATACAACACTGAAGGCAAACTGCACCGTAGCACAAATACAGACCATTTGTGAGGAAGCCGTAAACTATAAGTTTAAGGCGGTTTGCATTCCCCCTTACTACGTTAAAGATGCCGTGAAAGCACTAAACGATAGTCCAATAAAAATTGCTACGGTCATTGGTTTTCCTTTAGGATATTCTGCTACCGCAGCTAAAGTAGAGGAAATTAAACGTGCTATTAATGATGGTGCGCACGAACTTGATGTAGTGATTAATATTTGTGCGGTTAAAAGTCAAGATTGGGCTTACGTTAAAAACGATATTGATAGTATGACTCGTTCTGCTCACTTAAAGGGCAAAATTGTAAAAGTTATTTTAGAAACTGGTTTGCTCACAAAAGAAGAAATTAAAAAATTATGCGTTATATGTAGTGAGCTTGAAGCTGATTACGTAAAAACTTCGACTGGTTTCAACGGAGAAGGTGTTTCTGTTGAAATGGTGCGTTTTTTAAAACAAAGCTTATCGCCAAGTGTAAAAATTAAAGCATCCGGTGGTATTCGCGATCAATCTACTGCTCGTCAGTTAGTCGAAGCGGGTGCCAATCGACTAGGTTGTTCCGCCAGCATAGCCATCGTTGCAGGTTAAGATCATCCTCTTTTAAGGGGGTCTTAAGTACTAATACAAATTAGCTTATTATGAAGTATGTTTTGTTTTGTTTGCTTTTAATATTGGGAAATACAACGCTCTGTGAAGCGCAGGATATTGATCTCAATGAAGATGCCCTCATCAGTCGGATGATGGATCGCAGAGTACAAATCAATCGCTCTAATCCTAGGGTATCTGGTTGGAGAATTCAACTCTTAGCCACCACAGATCGTAGCAAAGTAGAAAAAGAAAAGCGCAGTTTCATGCGTAAATATCCAGCTACTTTTATCGATTGGACACATTCCAAACCTTACTACAAATTAAGAGTAGGCGCCTTTCAGTCTAAATTAGAAGCTTCGCGGTTACTATATCAAATTCGTAGAGATTATCCAAGTGCTTACCCCGCCAAAGACAATATCGAACTTCGTGAATTAGTTGGCCTTTAGCATCCCGCTAATTCCATGATCGAAGCGGCAGTCATACTGCCCTTACTCATTTTCAATATCTTTTATTTTTATTAAGCTTTAGTCGCAATTTATTTTTTGCATGAGTAGACGAGAGACATCGGGGATACAGCGTTTTGATTGGATGACCTTCTCCCTTTTCCTGAGTTTAGTGGGCATCGGCTGGCTAATGATTTACGCAGCGGGATATAATGACAGTGAACCTACTAGTCCATTCGATTTGAAAACGAGTGCGGGCAAACAAGCTTTATTTATCGGTATCTCTTCCGTTATTTTCTTATTTACAACAATTATTGACTGGAAGTTTTGGCGAACCTTTGCTTATCTAATCTATGGTTTTGCAATGGTTAAACTCTTAGGGGTCGTTTTCTTGGGCAAAACGATCAAAGGAGCTACTTCTTGGTACAGTTTCGGGGGATTTACTTATCAACCTTCCGAATTTGCTAAATTTGCCTGCTGTATCGCCATCGCTAGTTTTTTGAGTACTTATAATACCAACCTTCGAGATATCAAAACTCAATTTACCGCTTTTGGTCTCATTGCTTTACCCATGTTTTTAATACTTTTGCAACCCGATGCGGGATCAGCTTTAGTATTTCTTTCTTTTTTTATTTTACTTTATCGCAATGGCCTAAGTGAGAATCTTTACATTGTAGGAGCCGTCGTAGCCACTTTACTTATTTTGGGATTGATGTACAATCCGCTTTATGTAATTCTGGGAATGATCATCTTTAGCGTTTTTGTCTTAATTTTTAATTTAAAAGAAAAACTCTATTGGCTGCTTGGTTTCTTAGTTTTGACGGCGGCAAGTTTTTACATTGCTCAGTTTGGTTTCCTCAAACTTATCTTTGCCGTCAACCTCGCCGCCTTGATTGGCTTTTCTATTTTCCAGTGGAAAGAAAGAAAAACAAAATTAGTACAGATCTTATTTATGCTACTCACTTTCGGTAGTGCTTTTACCTACGGCGCCAATTACGCTTTTGAAAATTTTCTAGAAAGCCACCAAAAAGATAGAATTTACGTTTGGCTCAAGCCAGAAAAATGCGATAAAGCAGGTTCGCTATACAATTTATTACAATCCAAAATGACCATTGCTTCCGGTGGATTAGAAGGTAAAGGTTTCTTAGAAGGTACTTTAACCAAAGGAAACTACGTGCCCGAACAATCTACGGACTTTATTTACTGTACCGTTGGAGAAGAACAAGGCTTCATTGGTAGTGTTGGGATTATTGGTTTATTTTTGTTATTGCTATTGCGCATCATCACCATTGCGGAACGACAACGTTCAGATTTTTCGAGGCACTATGCATACGGCGTAGCAGGAATTATTTTTATACACTTTTTCATCAATATTGGAATGACGATGGGCTTAGTTCCGATTATCGGAATTCCTTTGCCGTTTATTAGTTACGGTGGTTCTTCGCTCTTAGGCTTTACCCTACTCATTGGCGTTTTACTCAAATTGGATAGTAACCGTTTGATCGGATAAAACAAATTCGATCCGCAGTATTTAGTGTGAGGTCGATTCAATATAAAATGGATAATTTATACCATGAAATTTACAATTGAACATAAAGACGCTCAATCTAGTGCGCGTACGGGGCAGATAGAAACAGCACACGGTTCCATTCAGACGCCCATCTTCATGCCCGTCGGTACCGTTGCCAGTGTCAAAGGAGTGCATCAACAAGAATTGAAAGATCAGATTGGTGCTCAGATTATTTTGGGAAATACCTATCACCTTTACCTGCGACCTGGTACAGAAATATTAAAAAAAGCAGGTGGGTTACATAAATTTATGGCTTGGGACCGACCAATTCTTACCGATAGTGGTGGTTATCAGGTTTATTCCTTGAGTGGTAGCCGCAAGATCAAAGAAGCTGGAGTTACTTTTCAATCTCATATTGACGGATCAAAGCATTTTTTTAGTCCAGAAAAGGCAATTGATATCCAACGAGAGATTGGTGCCGATATTATTATGGCTTTTGATGAATGTACTCCTTACCCTTGCGACTACAACTACGCCAAAAAGTCTATGCACATGACGCATCGCTGGCTGAAGAGATGTTGTGAACACTTTGATCAAGCAGAGGGACTTTATGGTTACGAACAAACACTTTTTCCCATTATACAGGGGAGTACCTATACAGACTTACGGAAGATATCAGCCGAGTACGTTGCTGCTATGGATCGACCGGCAAATGCGATTGGAGGTCTTTCCGTAGGAGAACCTGCGGAAGAGATGTACGAAATGACCGAAGTAGTTTGTGATATTTTACCTAAAGAAAAACCTCGGTATCTAATGGGTGTCGGTACACCAATGAATTTATTAGAATGTATTGCACTAGGTGTAGATATGTTTGACTGTGTTTTACCGTCTCGGAATGCACGACACGGTTTGCTCTATACCAGCGAAGGTATTATCAATATCAAAAATGCCAAGTGGAAAGAAGATTTAAGTATGATTGATCCCAAGAGTAATGCGCTGACCAGTAGAACGCATTCTAAAGCTTACCTTAGACATTTATTCCATAGTAAAGAATTAGTAGGTCCACAAATTGCCAGTTTACATAACCTTAGCTTTTACCTCTGGTTAATGGAAGAGGCTCGCCGACACATTGTAGCGGGAGATTTTACCCCTTGGAAAAACCAAATGGTGAAAGATATGAGCCAACGATTATAAACTGCGGAGAAAAAGATGCCTTGGTGTTAGGTAGCTTATACTTCACTTTCCTATCTTGCGTTATGAATAGGTGCAACAGGAAAAAAGATAGATGTTGGACTTTTGTGTTTTAATCAAGCCCTATGTTTAAGAAACTAGACTGGTATATTATTAAAAAGTATTTATCTACTTTTTTCTTTACGGCGCTTATCATTTCGATGATTTCTGTAATTATCGACTTTAGTGATAAGGTAGAAGACTTTATCGAAGAGCCGGTTACCATCTGGGAGATTATCCGCGACTACTATTTAAACTTCCTACCTTATATCAATAGTTTGCTTTGGCCGCTTTATGCCCTGATTGCTGTCGTCTTTTTTACTTCTCGGATGGCTTTCAATTCTGAAATCATTTCTATTTTGAACGCGGGAATTAGTTTTAGGCGCCTTATGATGCCTTACCTCGTAGGGGCTTCCGTCGTAGCGGGTTTACATTTAGTAGGCAACCACATTGTCATTCCACAAAGTAATAAAGTACGGCTAGATTTTGAACATACCTATATTTGGAAATATGACGACAAAGGAAAGAAAAATGATGTCCACCTTTTTATCTCTCCTGGTACGAAGGTTTATATTCGTTATTACAAAAAGGCACAAAATATTGCGCGAGACTTTAAGATTGAGAAAATTGTAGATAATAAACTGGTTTACTTACTCAAAGCAAATACTGCAAAATGGATGGAAGAAACCAGCAAATGGCGAATCAAAGATTACGAAGTTCGAACGTTTGATGGAATTAGCGAAACGATTGAATTGGGCATGGGAAAGCATATCGATACAACGCTTAACCTAACGCCCGATGACTTTGTTATGTTTCTCAATCAAAAGGAAATGATGGATACGAAAGAACTGCGCAAGTTTATTAGTGTCTCGCGGGAGCGCGGAGTGGGAAATACCAAAGTTTACGAAGTAGAAATCCATCGGCGTACCGCAGAGCCTTTTACTATTTTTATCCTGACCATCATTGGAATGGCCGTCGCAGCCAGAAAAGTACGAGGAGGAATGGGCTTACACCTCGCAATCGGTATCTCTATCGGTGCTATTTATATTTTCCTATCCAAATTTTCGATCACTTTTGCAACCAATGAAAGTCTACCGCCAATTATTGGTGTATGGGTACCTAATATCATTTTTACCCTCGTAGCCATCATCCTAGTCAATAAAGCACAAAAATAATATCTCCTACCGTCCCTTTTGACGCTTTCTCTTTTCCTATTCCTAAAACTCCGCTTAGGAACCTTATGTCTTGTGAACTATTGTTAAAGTAACTTAGCGCACAAACGATTCCTCGACAACCCACGGCAATATTTTCCGTTTTGAGCTTCCACAAAAATATATCTACCTCGAAATACTATACCATCTTGCACTTTTTGTTGAACAAAAACCAGCAATAAATGGAGGTATCGTTAAACAAAGCATGGTAAAAACACCTCAAAATCGTCCAAAAAACGCTTATCTTTCAATTTTTATTGAAAATATAATAATTTCTTTAAAAATGGTTAAAAACATAAACTCCTTATAACCAATGTTTTAAACATTAAAAACATAAAACCTTACAACAAAACGATGTTTAAACACTAAATTTGTTTAACAAAAAGGTGCTTTTTGTTTAATTAATACGTATCTTTGATTAAACAAAATAAAGAAAATAATTATTCACTATAATATATGCGTTATGTCAACATTAGAATTTAATGATCGTTTCACTACTATGTCCACTTTGCTGCATTCTTTTGCTTATAATTTGACTAAGAATATAGAAGATGCGAAGGATTTATTTCAAGAGACAGCGTTTCGCGCATTGACGAATAAAGAGAAATTTCGTACCGGCACGAACTTCAAAGCTTGGTTATTTACGATAATGAAAAATATTTTCATTAACAATTATCGAAAAAAAGTAAAGTCGAATACCATTATGGATTCAACGGATAACATGTACTATATTAATTCTGGCGCAACCATTATTGGAAATGGGGCAGAATCAAATATCATGATGGAAGAGTTGAATAACATGATCGATAGTTTAGATACTGGTATCAAGAAGCCTTTCATGATGCATTATGAAGGATATAAGTATCAAGAAATTGCGGATCACCTCGAATTACCCCTGGGTACAGTAAAAAGTCGAATTTTCTTTGCTCGCAAAGAATTAAAAGATCTTTTACACAAGCGTTACTCTAAGGATGGAGAAACTTTAGAATTGTTACCCATCTAACAACTGTGCAATAGTAATTGATTTAATAAATAGAATATGGAATATCTGAAAGGATAGTGACAAGGTTTGTCACTATCCTTTTTCTTTGGCAAAAAAGTTTTTTTGCAAAGCGGTCTGACCGACGTACCTTTGCCTTAATTCTTGAGTGCTCCGACTTGTTTAAGCAACAACCCTCATAAAAGTGCTTCGTTTCCATTAACACCTGTAAACTTCTTGTCCTTGTATAAATTTAGTTCAAAACAAAAGTCTTTCTTCCGTACAGAATTACTTAACTGGTCGAAAGCTTTCCCAAGAGCATTACCTTGGGTTGGTGAAAAAGATCCTTATCTCATCTGGCTGTCAGAAATCATTTTACAACAAACGCGGGTGCAACAGGGAATGCCGTATTTTGAAAAATTTAAACAAAAGTATCCAACCGTTAAAGACCTTGCCAATACACCCGAAGATGATTTAATGAAATCTTGGGAAGGGTTAGGCTATTATTCTCGTGCTAGAAACTTACACTTTAGTGCGAAACTCATTGCCAATGAACGCAACGGAGTTTTTCCTACTTGCTACGAAGATATTCGCGCACTTAAAGGAGTAGGCGATTACACTGCCGCAGCAATTGCTTCTTTTGCTTTTGATTTACCGTACGCCGTAGTAGATGGCAATGTGTACCGAGTACTCTCCCGCTTTTTTGGTATTACTGACCCAATAGATGTCAATAAAAGCAAAAAGCAGTTTGCCGCCTTAGCGCAGGAGTTGCTTGCTGATGCCCCACCCGCTAGCTACAACCAAGCGATTATGGACTTTGGTGCCGTTCAATGTACGCCTAAAAGTCCAAGTTGTACTACTTGCCCGCTCCAAAAAAACTGCCAAGCTTCGCAAAAAAATATGGTAAAAAACTTACCCGTTAAGTCCAAAAAAATTGTCAAAAAGACGCGCTATTTTAACTATCTGGTCTTAAATATTGGAACTGATGTGCTAATTAGCAAAAGAGAACAACGGGATATTTGGCGAAATCTTTACGAATTCCTACTCTTAGAAACAGACGCCATGAAGACGCAAGAAGAATTAGTCACACTAGCCTCCTGGAAAACTTTATTTCCAGATACTTCTCCTGAAATTAATCGTGTTTCAAAGCCTTTCAAACAACAACTCACTCATCAAACAATCATTGCTCAATTTTGGGAAATCACCCTTAACGAAAGTAGTTTTTCTAAAATTATTGGATATATTAGAATCAACCGAGAAAATCTTTCTAATTTTGCTTTCCCAAAATTGTTTGATTGGTATTTACAGGATAATTCATTATATTTAGACCTATAAGTTTTTTTCTAAATTAGCGTATGTACCAACTTTATTAGCCTATTGGAATCAAAAGATTCAACCATTTTCTAGTAATAAAACCAACTACGCCCCAACGCAAACAAACTTGTTCAACAAACAGGAGTTCAAATGCTTGCTCCGTCGTTTATAACTTAGAAGTTGTTTTAAACTAACGCATCACGGAAGCTATTTTTTGTTTTTTAAATAGATTTTAATCATATGATAAATAAAGTAACACTTATTGGTAATTTAGGCCGAGACCCTGAAGTTAGACGCCTAGAAAATGGCGCTGCCGTAGCAAAATTTTCTGTTGCGACCAACGAAAACTATAAAGATAAGGCTGGAGAGTGGCAGACCGTAACGGAATGGCACGAAATCATAGCTTGGAGAAATTTAGCAGAACGAGCAGAACGAGATTTGAAAAAAGGCAAACTCGTATTCATAGAGGGTAAGCTAACTCACCGAAAATATCAAGATAAAGATGGAAATGATCGCTATATAACCGAAGTTGTCGCCAACCTCATCCGATTATTGGAAAAAAGAGAAAATTCAGGTAGTTACAATACCAATTTCCCTTCTGCGGAGAATGCGCCAGCTCCTCAAACAGAAAAAACTACCGCTCCTTCTACTACATCTAGTACTGCGGAAGCAGAGGATGATTTACCATTTTAGTGCTTAAGTACTAAGACAACACTTAAGCCGTGAGTTCATTTGTATTGGGACTTATAGTTGTGCGCGGACGTTAAGTTGAAAGTATTCGTACTTACTTAATAACACTTAAAAGATTATTTTTTCCTAATTTAAAGTAGAATCCAGTACTGATGATGTAACAAAGCATCATCAGTACTCGTTTTACTCTATTACATAAACAATTAAATTGGAATCCGAACCCGATCCTACATTAGGTCTTCTTCTTTTCTTTCCCCTACTAGCTTTTCCAACCTCGGGAATCATCCTAGCGATCATTTTTGTTTTTGTTTTACTCATCTGTTCTGCCTTTATCTCTAGCTCAGAAGTGGCTTATTTTTCTTTAACGCCTAATGATCTTAAGCACTTAGAAAATGAGAATACGGCTAATTCAAATAAAGTATTAATTCTCAAAGAAAAGCCGAGGAAGCTCCTCGCTACGATTCTAATTTTCAACAATTTCATCAATATTGGAATTGTTATCCTTTCTGACTACATCTTACGAGAGTTATTGCCAAGTACTGTTTGCCAAAATTGGGCAGCGAATCTCATTAACTTATTTGGACTACAAGACTATATTTCAACGGAAGTACTCGCAGATGGTATTAACTTTACCATTGCCGTAGCAGGAGTAACTTTTTTACTTGTCCTCTTTGGAGAAGTTGCTCCTAAGGTTTACGCTAAAATTAATAATATTCGGTTGGCTACTTTTATCAGCCCAGTTATGCAAATGTTGGTACGCATCTTCAGTCCAATGAGCAACGTAATGGTTCGTGGCACCAATTTAATTGAAAAAAAATTAGATAAATACACGCAAAGTAATCTCACGACTCAAGAAGAAATTGACGAAGCAATCGAGCTTACCTTAGCCAACGATGAGAATGAAGAAACCGATCAAGAAACTGATATTCTTAAAAGTATTGTGAAGTTTGGAAACGTCTCCGTAAAACAAATCATGCGCTCACGCGTCGATGTCATTGCGGTTGACTTTAGACTAAACTATGCTGAATTGCTTAAACTAGTCCGCCAATCTGGTTTTTCTAGACTTCCGGTCTTCGACGAAGATTTTGATAATGTAATGGGGATTCTTTATGTAAAAGATTTGCTGGAACACTTAGATATGGACGAAGATTTTGAATGGCAAGCGCTGATTCGAACAGATCTCCTCTACGTACCGGAAGCTAAAAAAATTAACGACCTCTTAAAAGAATTTCAATTAGAAAGATTACACATGGCGATTGTTGTAGACGAGTACGGAGGAAGTTCTGGAATCGTCACCCTCGAAGATATTCTAGAAGAAGTTATTGGAGAAATCAAAGATGAGTTCGACGCGGAGGCAGAAGTAGAATTCAAAAAAATAGATAACTTTAATTATATCTTTGAAGGTAAAACTTTGCTAAATGATTTTTGTAGAGTCGTTGGTATTGAAACGGGCAGCTTTGATGAAGTCAAGGGAGATTCTGATTCTTTAGCAGGATTGATGCTTGAAGTTTTGGGAGAAATTCCTGAGAAAGGAGCCGAAGTATCGTACAATGAATATCAGTTCAAAATCGTTTCAGTTAATAGTAGACGAATTAAACAAATCAAAATTTGCTTGCCTAAAGTTTTGGATAAAGATAAGGTCTAGCCTTAGTTTAAATCAACTCTTTACAATACTTCAGTTTTACACAAAAAATTCTTTAATTAGCTAAAGCCTAAATCAAATTTCATGCGTTTATCCCTAATCGTAGCGATCATTTACTGCCTATCGCTTTTCACTGCTTGCACCGACGATACGATTTATACTCCCAAGCCAAGAGGCTTTCCGAAAGTTATTTACCCTGAACGTGGTTATCAAAACTTTATTGAATCTTATTGTGATTTTTCCTTTGAATATCCTAAGTATGCCAGGGTAATACAAGATACGGTCTTCTTTGACGAAAAGCCCGTCAACCCTTGTTGGTTTGATCTTTACTTTCCTAATTTTGATGCCCGTATTCATTGTAGTTACTACCCTATTGACCAAGTCAATTCGTACGAAAAATTAAGGGAAGATGCTTTTCAAATGGCGACCGAGCATAGCGTAAAAGCAGATTACATCGACGAGCTCCCCATTCGCAAACCCAATGGAACACTTGGTTTTGTCTTTGACTTGGATGGTCCCGTTGCTTCTCCATTTCAGTTTTACCTTTCTGATAGCACCACTCATTTTATTCGAGGTGCTTTATATTTTAATACTAGGGCACGTCCCGATTCTCTAGCGCCCATTACTAACTTTATCAAAACGGATATTATGTATATGATCAATAGTTTTGAGTGGGATCGCAGTAAATAGAATTAAGTAATTTGCAGAATTAAATTAACTAATAATTTGAAAGCCTTTTAAGCTTATTGTAAACTCAATTTCCGCGAACTACTTAACTCTTCTTAATTTTTATAAGAAAGTTAGTTATGGCTATATCATTAAGTAAAGATCAAGTAGCCTCAGATTAGCGTAAGCGTTAGTTAAAAACTATTTACTTTTTACCAAATCTGCGTAAAGGCAACTCAAATGAACGCAACAAAAGTACAAGACAAAGGATATAGCTAATACATAAACTACAAATCCCCCGAAATACATGATTTCGAGGGATTTGAAAACAACTTCTATACTAAGTACATTGTAACATAAATTTATTTGCTTTTTGAATATGTCTTTTCGCCTCACTCTTCGTCACGTCTTCACCTTGATAGCTATGGCTATCAGATTCCGGGCGTTTCTCGATTGACACTAAAACTCATTATCCAAAATTTCAACTAACCTATGTTACAGTGTACTAAGCTAAGATTAACAAATTACTTTACGGCTTCTTTTTGTGCCTTAGCAGATTTTGCTGTTGCTTTGCCGTTATCCTTTGCTTCTACTTCTGGTTCTTCTTCGTTTGAACCGGTAATCGCAGCTTTAATTTTTGTTTCGACTTCTAGTGCTACTTCAGGGTTATCACGGAAGAATTGCTTTGCACTTTCTCTACCTTGAGCGATTTTGGTACCATCATAACTATACCATGCGCCACTTTTCTGGATAATATCGTGATCGACTCCAATGTCTACGATTTCTCCCGTTTTCGAAATTCCTTCTCCGTACATAATATCGAATAACGCAATTCTAAACGGTGGAGCTAATTTATTTTTAGCTACTTTCACTTTCACGTGATTACCAACAACGTTACCGTCTTTATCTTTAATTGCAGAACCTGTTTTTCTAATATCGATACGCATAGAAGCATAAAACTTAAGTGCATTACCACCCGTTGTCGTTTCAGGATTTCCGAACATCACACCAATTTTTTCTCGCAACTGGTTGATGAATACACAACAACAATTTGTACGACCAATTGCTCCCGTTAATTTACGCATTGCTTGCGACATTAAACGAGCTTGTAGTCCCATTTTAGAATCTCCCATTTCTCCTTCAATCTCACTTCTTGGTACTAGTGCCGCCACCGAATCGACAACGATCATATCTATTGCACCCGAGCGAATCAGGTTTTCTGTAATTTCTAATGCTTGTTCCCCGTTATCTTGCTGAGAAATCAATAAGTTATCTGTATCTACACCTAATGCTTCTGCATAAGAACGATCAAAAGCGTGCTCCGCATCAATAAAGGCAGCAATCCCACCTTGCTTTTGACATTCTGCAATCGCATGAATTGCTAAAGTAGTTTTACCAGAAGATTCTGGCCCATAAATTTCAATGATTCGACCTTTCGCAAATCCATTTACCCCTAAGGCAATGTCAAGGCTTAAGGAACCCGTTGGAATCGAGTCTACATCAATAACTTGCTTATCCCCAAGCTTCATGACGATACCTTTACCATAAGTTTTTTCTAATCGATCGACGGTGAGTTGTAAGGCTTTTAGTTTTGAATCTTTTTCTTTAGACATTATTTTAAAGTTTAGTTGTGAGTACAAAAAGTTGCTACTCAGACTACTGATTCAACTTTTTGTTTGATGACGATACAAATATAAAATTTTTGTTTAGAAATTGCAAGCATATAACGAAAAAAGTTACAAAATTTGTTTTATTTTTTTGTGAACGTAGTTTTCATTAAGCTAACACGTACAAAATATAACTATATTGCGTATTTTTTATTTGTTTCAATAATGCCTTCAAAAGGTGATCGTTTATATTTTGCGTATTTAATACCTCCTAAGCTTTAATCCGCTAATTAGTCGTCGATAAAAAACTATTCTAAAACTTAAGTACCTATCAGGGATACTATTCTGTGGAATTGAATTGGAAGCTACTTGAATTTTCATGGTGAAATAACTTGGAAAAGATGCTGCTTTCTAACTATTTAGAAAAGGATTTTTTTTGGCGGACCCAGGAATTTTCGCAGCACTGAATTTGTGACACCTAACATTTAAATAAAAAAAACAAGCGTTGGCAATTGAGTATTTTGTTTCCTAAAAATACGAAGCCCTTGCTCATCAGAAGATGAGCAAGGGCTGAGGGCATTAGCCAAGTATTACACTACGTTTCTTTAATGGTGTGTCCGTTGGACAGCGGTGTTCGCACTGTGACTTAAAATCCGTTGAATACTTGATCGAGACGGTTGAAAAACAGCCTTGGGCAATTGTTGCTTTGCAATTTGCAATGCTTCATACTGCTCAGAAAGATTCCAATCTTCGTTGATCGCTTCGTGGATAGCAAGCGTTTCAGTGGCGCTAGTTTCTTTGTAGAGATACTTCACTAACTGGTTTTTTGTAAACTTTTGCTGCATACATAACAATTTGAATGAATGAAAAAATAGAAATCAACTCATTAACAATTATACCATTTACTAGATTTTTTATAGCAAGATCTTAATTGTATATATCAATTGCTTCGTTAACACCTATAAAACTAAAAAGCCCAAACAAATATTGTTTGGGCTTGATTTTTTTATGAATTTGTTTTTAGCGAGGTACTAAATCCGCGATAAGTACTTGGCATTCAGACCGCATACGCTGCTTTTAGCACCGCTAAATTGTCGTTTAACTTACTCGGAACCAAGTTTGAGTTCGGAAAAAGCCAAAATAGTAGCCGCGCACTTTGAGCGCTGCTCCTTTTCCATCATCAAACCATATTTTACAACGATATTCTTTATCTTTCGTTGGTGAGAAAATCTTTCCTCCTTTCCATACATCTCCTTTCTTTTCCATATCCCAAAGGATTACTAAATCTACTAACGGTTTCCCTTGACGGTCGCCACTGCAATTAGAACAGGTCGTAGAAGACGCATTGAGTAGCTTCGTAATTTTTCCAAATAGTTTTCCATCTTTTTCGTAGATTTCTACGTGAGATTTTTCTTCTCCTGTTTCGTCATCAATCGTTTTCCAAGTACCGATTGGGCTTTGGGCAATAGCGATATTTGCCATCCAGCAAAGCAAAAAGAACGCAATATTAATTTTCATTTTCATACTTACAAAACTAAATAATTTTCGAAAAATTGTAAAATCCCAGCTATAGATTTATTATTTTTTTAAAGGCTCTTTAAAATCTTCCAATAAAGACAACTCCATCGCAATCTTATAATACCATTCTTTCTGTGTAGCTCGGTCCATACTATGCCGAGAAAGTAAGTCATATTTTTGTTGCTCGTTTCTCCAATTTTCTAAATAAGCGCTTACAAAAGTTTCAAATTCTTCTTCTTGCCCGCATTTGAAAGCGCGCTCCGAAAGTACTTTACGCAATTTGCGAGCAAATAATTCCGTAATATCAAAATGCAATTGTTCGTGTCTTAAATGATGAGTGGTAAGTGCCTCTTCTTTCACCCATGATTCATGTTTTTCAAAATAAGCCCGTACGCGATAATTGATGTTATTATCTTTACAACCTTTATAATGTACAATGCCGGAAGACGTTAAAGCTGCTACGCCTTCGTAGTCAAAGCGAGGTTCTCCCGCAAAGTCATCCCAACTCAAGCGTTTATCAGCATTCCAATATAAAATATCAGTGTCTTTTGCACCACAAAAAAATAAAAGACCAAAGCCAAGTAATAATAGCGAATTCAATGTGCGTGCTTTCATAATATCCTCTAGATTTGCGATGCGCGAGCCCACGGCTTTTGCACCCGATTAAAGATTTTTCTCGAATAAGCGTTTGGTTTTAGAATTGTAGGAGGTACTAGTTGCCTTTTGCTTTGAAACAATATTTGTTTTGATACTTAATCTTCGGCTAATGCTTCGCTAGGGTTCCAGTATTTAGCTTTGAAATCTCTAATAACGTGATCAACGACTTCAATGCCTTCACTTTCTAATAATTCCTGCATCATGGTCGGACTAGGAAAATGGATCCTTCCACTCAGCTCTCCTTTTCGGTTTACTACTCGGTGAGCAGGAATCCCTTCTTCTACAAAACTTTTATTTAAAGCCCAGCCTACCATTCTAGCAGAACCCAAGCTTAAGTAGTTCGCAATCGCACCGTACGTACTTACACGACCGTGAGGAATTAGCTTGGTTACTTCAAATACATCTTGGTAGTAATTTTTTTTGCTCATTTGCAACAAATTTGGTTAACGATACTCCCAAAATAAGTACTTTTGCTCAAAAGTAAGCAGTTCATTTTTTTTGTCAAGTAGTTGGTGCGGTATGAAGAGTAATAAGTGGAGATAATCAGTAAGCAGGTAGCTTTCATTATTTCACCACAATTTGACGAGTCGTTCAACGTATGGCTTTACTTAATTACTTATAATAATTAAGACAAATATTATGCCTTAATCTCGACAAATCACCGTAACCAACCGAAGGGTAATAGTAGGAACGACGAATTCTTTAGAATAGTTCATCAAATAGAATAAAATTTTACAAATTTAATTATTAATCAAATAGAATTGCAGTAGATGCTTAAAACACGAATTAAATCAAGCCAAATTAGCAATTTGACCGATGCTCGATATTTTGCTGCTTGGGGCGTAGAATGGTTAGGATTTTGCTTTGATCCAAGTAGTGAAGACTATTTATCTATTCAAGCTATGAATGCCATTAAAGCTTGGATTGAAGGACCAAAAATCATTGGAGAATTTGGTTTACAAAGCACTGAAGAGATACTTGGCGCTATCGACTTGTTAGCTCTCGATGGTATTCAGCTCGGTATGCACGCCGAATTAAATCAAGTCAAAGCGTTACAAGCACATTTTATGGTGAAAGAGGTAATCATTGAAAAAAATACCACTTTCAATGCCTTGTCACAGCATATATTAACCTTTGCTCCTTACGTCAATATGTTTCTCTTGAACTTTGATAAAAATGGAATCTCTTGGGAGCTGTTGCAGAAAGACCCTAACTTCGACCTTGAGGTCTTGCAGGCTGTTTGTAAGGCACATACTTGTATCCTTAGCATAGATTTCCAGCCCGCTGCAATAGATGATCTGCTGACTACATTGCCAATACACGGACTCAATTTGAAAGGTGGCACCGAAGAAAAGGTAGGTTTTAAGTCTTACGACGAATTAGATGATATTTTTGAAGCATTAGAAGATTTGGAGGAATAAAATGTATTCGCTTAATAGACTACCGTAACAAGTCCTTGTAATACGGCTTCTTTTGGATTTCCGTCAGCACTATATTTTGCGATGTAAGTATACACGCCGGGCTTCACTTTATTTCCTTTAAAATGCGCATCCCATTCGTCATCCATACTATGACCTTCGAACAATAATTGTCCCCAACGATCATAGATTTGCCAATCTATTTTATTGATTCCAACGCCCACGAATTTAAAGAAATCATTCCTTCCGTCGTAATTCGGTGTGAGGGCATTCGGCGCAAAAAGTCGGTGCTCTGGCTTCACGCAAATGGCACGTTGAAATTCGGAAGGACAAGCGCCCTCATTTTCAATGTACAAGCTAATCACATAATTCCCCGTATCGGCATAGCTATGACTAAGGTCTTCACCAAATTCATACGGCACTCTTTTTCCATCACCAAAATCCCAATAGCCCGTGGTAGCTCCTACACTAAAATCTAATATTTCAATATCTGGATGCAAGCTCGAAACACAATCTACATTCGGCGTCAAGCCAAAGTTTGCCTTGATCAAGTTATAGCCGGGTAGTTCTACCGTTCGTTCTACCGAGCATTCCGTAGCATCATTCGTCACGGTAACAACGTAACTCGTTGGGTAGCTTATTAAAGTATTTCCTTCCGTCGGAGGTTCTGTGTCCCACACAAAGCTATAGTCTCCTGGCGACACCGCCTCAATGGTTGCAAAAGTGCTATCGTCAAAACAAACTGCCTCTCCTGTAAAGTAACTCGTCTCAATACTCGGATGTACCCACACGGTCAAATCACCGACTTGATCCGCAGAGCAACCATCACTAACGGTAACTGTATACGTTTTTGTACTCGTTGGTAAAATGAAGTGCGATTGTCCAAAACCTAGACCTTGATTCCAAGTGTAGGTAAAATTGGCAAAAGGTCTCCCACCAGCCGCTTCTGCTGCGATTGTAATCCCCGTCCCAGAACAAATAGAATCTTGATCAAAAGCCATTGTTAAGTCTATTGGACTTCCTACTTCTACGATCGTCGTCGTCTCCGTAAAGCAAGCGCCCGTTCCAACTTCATATTTGACAATGTGCGTTCCGGGTCCTGCCGCTACAGGGTTGAAAGTGGTGACAGGAATCCCATCAACCGTCAACGTTCCACCAACTGGATTTACCGTTGGGACAACATCAATATCTTGATAACAATATTGCGCAGCTAAATTCTCGATGCTCGCCTCTTCAAAAGCAAACACAATAATATCTCGTTCTCCAATGCAACCATTTTGTTCATTGTAAATGGTATGGGTACCGATACCTGCAATGCTCGGATCAAAAATACCCGCTTCTATATTACTTATTCCCATTCCAGACCAAAGACCTCCCGCTGGGGCAACACTCAAGGCTACTGGTCCTGCTGCTTCACAAATACTAAGCGGTGCAATAATTGGTGTAGGATGTACTTCTACCATCAAAGTATCACTACAAGTATTCGCGGTAAAGACTAGACTGTGGATGCCCGTACCCGCGATGCTCGGATCAAAAAACCAATCTTCATCCGCTGATTGTACGACACCGTTTCCTTGCCAAGCTCCTCGTCGCGGACGAATATCTACGTTGTCATCGGATAGTTCAAAAGCTGCTTCTCCTAAACAAAATTGTAAAGTTTCTGTGACTCCAATTTCTGTTTGAATAACGTAGACGATTCTACTTGCGGCACAGCCGTTGACTACGTAGCTCAAAGAATCTCGAAACCCATCTGGTAAATTACTCGGATCATATAATCCCGTTGACGCATCCGTGATGCCTGCACCAAACCAAGTCCCTCCTTGTGGATTCCAATCGCCGGGCACTTGAAAAGGAGCCTCATCGGGACAAGTAGAGAAATCATTCCCACCATATATTTCTTTAATAAAAATTTCCATTGAATCCATACAGCCGTTAATCGTATAATTTAATACAATTGTTCCAGGGTCAACTTCCGCAGAATTGAAGCGCCCCGTTTCTGCATCCTCAATACCAGGTCCCGACCATTCTCCACCAAAAGGCGTAACGGCAATTTCAAAAACTTCTGCGCTCTGACATAAAGTATCAATTACAGGGAAGACAATATTTCCAACATTCACCATTTTACTTCCGACACAACCATTTGGATGCGTATAGCTCACTTCAAAACTTCCTTCCGTCGTTGGATCGAATAAACCGTCGGCTTGAATGTGAGGTCCCGACCAATTTCCTCCCGTGGGTAAACCACCCGAAACAAAAAACGCAGCGGTATTAGGACAAGCAGCATCGTCCGTTCCGACATCTAAGGGTATAATTGAAATAATAATCTGCGAACTACAACCGTCGGTATCCGTATACGTAACCGTATCTTGATCTTGACCAACAAGGCTAGGATCATACCATCCACTCGAAGTAGCAGCTTCTTCAATACCGAGTCCTGACCATTCCCCACCCGGTGGATTTGCTGTCAAAGTAAAAATTGGGTCAGATTGACAAACACTTATATCTCCGTTATCAATCACGGGTAAAGGAAGTGGTGTAATGGTAATCATATCACTAGCCGTTGCACCTTGTGCATCCGTTACGGTGACACTGTAAGTAGTTGGAAGCGTTGGGCAAATAACCAGTCGACTGCTATCTGATTGATCCGGCGTCCAACTATAGTTATAAGTATTTGGATCGCCACCTGCTGCTACTGCATTTAGAAAAGTACAAGTTCCTGCACACAGTGTAGAATCTTCCGCAGTCAGTGTTACAGATAATGGACAATCTACGACTTGAAAGAAACCATCCGATTGCAAAACATATAATCGACCACATTCATCGTAAGCATAGCTTGTGTAACGTACTCGATAATTACCACTTTGGGTAATTGGTGGATCAAAAACAAGGTCTACCATGTCTGTTGTTCCGTTACAAGGCGAAGCCGTAGGGCTGATAATATTGGGCGTTTGTGGTCCGGTGATTTCAAAAGCTGCGGGATAAATGGAGTCGCAAAGAATCTGTTCGTCAAAGGTAATACTTAGGCTATTGCTTTCGCAAGGCAAGTCGGGAATGGGTAAAATATTTGGTGGTACAGGTTCCGTTACTTCGATGCTCCATTCAGCGTACCATCCCGTACAAGTTACATTAGGATCTGTGATAAAATGAACCGTTAGACAACCATTGGTGGCAGTGATATCGGGAATCTCTACGTCTCCATGATACGATGGTCCGATTTGCGGAGACAACGTATCTGGACCATTATAAAAAGTAAGAAAGTCGAAATTTTCTTCGGTGCAAAAAGCTTGAAACTCCAAGGTAATTTCGTCGACGCCAGGAATACAAATTGAAAAAGTATAATCTTCGTTGTGATCGTACGTTCCCGTTACATCTCCGTTTTCACTATCCAACAAAATGCCTTCGCAATCATCAACGACTAGATTACTCATATTGTAAATAGGCTGTGCGGGCAGTATTTGGATCGCGCCTAACATTGTCAATAAGTAAATCGCAAAAGTGGTAATATTTAATTTCATATTTGTTTACAATTGATACGCGCTGCGGTTAGACATATTAGACCGTGCAATAAATATTTTGAAGACTTCTCACGGTACTGGATAATTACTCTTTTAAAATTGTAATGACTTCCGTCTGAATGACATTGCTTTTATTTCCAGCTCGATCGACGAGATACAATTCAAAAGTCGTTTTTTCGGTACTGCCATTTCCCAACAAGAAAGGTGGCGCAATCTCTATATCCAAAATGCCTTCAATTGAAAGCTTCGCATCCTCTGGTGCGAGCGGAGCGAGATAGTAACTATCCTCTTTTTCCAAGCGTTGATCTTGAAAAAAAATGCTATTGACATCCGGATCACCGTTACCCAAGTCGCCATCACCATCTTTGTACTTAATTTTTAAATTAATGGGATGTATAAATTGCAGCACGGTATCCATGGAGATTGATAGCAATTCTATTTGTGGTTGCGTATCAAAGGCTGGTTCATCCGATACTTTCGTACACGAAAAACCAAGGATAACGATTCCTAGTGTGAGGAATAGAAAATTATTTTTAGCAGTCTTTATCATTATTCAATAATCGTGAAAGAGAAATAAGTTTTGATATAGTATGTTCCATCGTCTGAGGGTATTTCGGTAGTTGGGTTATTAGCATCTTTGACGTACACTCGAAAGAAAACTGTTTCTCCAAGTGCGGCATAATCTAGCGGGTTGAGTGTAATTTTATGATAGTAATTGATGTTACCATTGGTAAAATATCCTTCCGCTGCGATTGGTGCACTCAGTAAATCTAAGTCTAGCTCCGTTGCATTTTCAAAATCATTAATACTCGCCGAAAATTTGATTTTATTAAAGGTCAAATTATTCGCAGCCGTTTCATCGTCTTTAAAAGCAAAATAAAAATCTGCCGTATTTTGAGATTGTGGAATCCGGAATGCTCCTTGTCCCGCATCTTCTCTTCCTAGCCAATTCCCATTCCCCGCTTTACCGACCACGCCATCCATTTGTGGTGGTGCATTTCCTGGTCCACTTGGACTATTTCCAAAAACATCTTTTGCGCCCGCTTGAATCCACGCACGTACATCTTCGAGATATGCTTCGCGTTGCATTTCCCAGTCGGAATCGGGTTCTATTACTAAAGGCATGACACCTGAATTATTATCAATATCAAAAGTCAACCGCGCCATTAAAACGGAAGCCTCCGCATCGTTGGGTAGCACACGATAAATATAATTTCCTTGCGGATCATTTTTAATAATAGGATGATATACTAAAGAGTTATAACTACTTTCAATCGTGCGAAAATCGGGTTCGAAAGTTCCATCGTGGCAACCAGAATTAGCACAAGTAGGTTTGAAAATATTAGCGTGCAAACCGGCGATACTTTGCGCATCGAGGTTAACCTCAGGTTGGTCACTAGGTTTTTCTTTTTCGATTTCATCGAAAGGATTATCGCTACTTTTATTGTCGCACGCAGGGTGTAAGAGTAGCAGACTTCCCAGTATAATTAGTATTAAAATTTGTTTCACAATTTATTTATTTTGAGACTCTAATCGATGGAGCTTTTCAAAGCCTAATAAAAAATTCTTCTATTTTTTTTATTTTGCCAACCTTCAATTAACTTAAATTCGGTCAAATAAAGACATTGCATCATGGTGTAATAAGCCTTGTCCCATAACGTCATTTTTAATCCCTAAAATTTCTGCAATTGTCGGTACGATGTCCGATGCATCTCCAACGGGATTTGCCTCACTTCCTATTTTTAAATTACCATCAATCCCTGGACCAACCATCATTGTAAAAATCCTGCGGGAATTCAAGTCGCCATCGTGATCGAAAGAGAACCAATCATTTTGATCAGTAATCGCATTTGGTGCTGCGTTGCGACCATGTTCTGGCATGACCAACATGACCGTATTATTTTTCATTCCCGGAATTCCAGCACCACCATTACCTTGCTGAATCGTATTCCAAAGATGTCCAACGGCGTGGTCACTACGATGCATGGCTCGTAAGTAATTGGTAAAACTGGAATGACAACTATCCGAAGCACTCATATTGACAACGGTTAATTTAGGTTTGAAATGTTTCATTACTTCCGTCGCATAACCAATCGTTTCTAAATCTCCATTGTCGGTCACTAGTGGAAATTCGATTTGGTTGTTATCTCTTTTTTCAAAAGTTTGCTTGATAAAAGCTTTGATATTTTCTTGTTCTTCTTCAGTGTTATTAAGGTTGGGAATTGCTTTCCCCTCTTGCATAAAAGATTGATTTAAGAATGCGCGCATCTCCCGCATCGGATCTAATTCTTCTTCGGGATGATAAATTTTTGCTCCTTTCAAAAAGGCATCTCCAGGCGAACCGAAGGTAATGTTTGGTGCAAAGAAATTAGCGCCGTATTGCGACCCGAAATTAGGATGAGAAGAATAGTTAAGTAGCGGCGTAGAGTTATTAATTCCATTTCCAATAAACCACAAGTCCGTTCCCTTCATTCCTCCGAAGCGACGAAGGTATTCGAATATAGTTGGGTTTGGTGGTCGATTCTGTAAGCCTTGTGTAAGTCCATAATTCCCAGAAACAGCTGTACTCAATCCAGTGTAGTGCCCCGTTCCTCCCGAGGAAAAGCGAACTTCTGGAAATAAAATTCCTTGCTGATCTAAGGGTGTTTCTAATATTGGGCTAATTGGTAAACCTCCAGGCTGACCACCAACGCTATCCGTACCGTATACAATTTTCACTTCGGGTACTGCTCCCGTTAGCATATTATACATGATGTTTCCTTCCACCGGATTGCCTTGAATACTTAAGCCTTGGCTATCGCTGAGGTAACGTTGCGCCACTGATTCTTGCTGTCGAACACCACCCGCAAAAAGGACCAACACGACGTGTTCTGCAATTGGAGGATTTGTCGTTGCAAAAAGTCTCCCCGAAGGTAAGATATAAGGAACTCCCATCGTGCCGATGGTAGTAAGTGCTGCTTTTTTTATAAATGACCTTCGTTTCATATTCGGAAGAATTGTGCTTTTAATACTTAAAAAAATGGTGCGTTGCTTCGTTTAATCAACAAGCTAATACATTAGAAAATACTTACTACTTTCCTAATTTAAAACTTAGTAATAATAATACTCATCAGAACTTGCGAAGGAAAAGTAAATGTGCTCGGGGGTAATATTAGGATGAGACTCTATGTAGTTTACAAAAAAAGTTTTTTCTGCTTCTGTAGGTTTTCGTACGTAGAAGCGTTCGTAAGTTTCAATGATAAACTTGGGAAGGTCTGCACGCATACTCGCGTTACTTGGTAGCACAACATTACCGTCTTTCATAAACTTCGCAAGAATCGTTTCATAAGCAACTTGCTTGTCGCCGATCGACTCTACTACGTTGGATGCTTGCACTAATTTGTTTGGGCTGAGTGCCGTTTGAAAAAGATTAGCGTAAACAATATTGAGGTACTGTTCTTTTGTCTTTTCTTTTGTCTTATCTGTATTGCTAGACGCTACGCGCACTTCGTTAACTTCATAAATGTAAGATTCTTCTTTGCAAGTCCACAAAGACAAACAAAGCAAAAGCAACGATAGTACTTTAATTTTTTGGTTCATAAATTATAATAATTTGAGCGGTGCTTATTTTATCGTTCTTAGAAATTGGCGTATTCGTCTAAAGACATAATATGCTGCTGAATCAGTCTAATATCTCGATGACTGTAAAAATCTTCGAGTAGAAAAAATGTTTCTTCTGTAGTCGGTCTTCTCGACAAAAGTTGTTGGTGCGTCCAGATTAAAATGCCTTCAAACATCTCTCTCGAGTTCGTCATGATCGCTACGTAATCTGACTTAGTTTGCCCAATTTGATCAAATATTTCTCCAGCGGTATTATATTCTACCATTTTATACCCTTCAGTAAATTCTGCGTCCGTTGGATAGCGCCACAGTAAATTATCGAAGCTGGCATTTACAAAATTAAAACTATTCATATTGATCTGATCGAAAACAATATTGTGAATCATTCTAGCGAATAATTGATCAATGGTAATTTGACCGTTTTGCATATCTTGTCGAGCAGAGAGCAGTGCTAAAATACGATCTACGTCCGCTTGCGTATCGGCAGTGTTTAAAAAGTCATTCCTAAGTTTCACTTCCGAAACGCCTTCCAAAAATTTCACTTTTGAAATGTTGTATAACTGTTGATAGTACGCCCGTGCATAAGAAGTATCTCCTTCAATAAAAGCCTCACTCGTTTGCAATTCGTTAATCAAGTTAATCCGTGCAGAACGTGCTAAATCTGCATTTTTCAATTTACTTACTGCATCGTCCATTTCTCCATCAATCGGTTCTCTACCAATCAGGTCGATGAAAACTCGGTTGACGTAGTTTTGAATTTTAATTAAAGGAATATTATATAATGTAGGTGCATCATTGTCTTCAACAACGATCGTTTCTTTTTCCGTACAGCTTGAGATCATTAGTACACAAGCGAAGATGCTTGCACTCCAAAGTATTAACTTTGCGCTTTTCATAATTCGTTTTTATTTTTCCAACTTCTGGAAGTTGCATAAAGTGGAGGGATTGACCTTACGGATTATCTTTTAAACAACTTCTAGCTAAAGTTATGTAATTTCCTCAAGATCAGGGTAGTATTACGTGAAAAACTAGCGGTTTTTATAGATTTATGCATTTTTTTTATATAAAACTATTTATCGACTCAATTTTGCGAGAAGTTTCAGCGACTGTCAATAATTATAAATTTAACGTGCCGTACAAAAACACTAACAGATGTGTAAAAAAAACTCCAGCAAGTCAATGACTTACTGGAGTGGAGTACAATACTATTTTTATACGCCATCACGATCAATGGCGGAGTAGTTTATTAAAGTTTAGACACTTAACAATTTTTTCACCACGGAAGAGATTGTTTTACCATCGGCTTTCCCTGCCAATTGCTTCGAAGCCATGCCCATTACTTTACCCATATCTTTCATGGAGTTAGCGCCAGTCTGATTGATAATGCCTTGGATCAGCGCTTCCAATTCGGCCGGAGACATTTGTTCTGGCAGATATTTTTCGATTACTGCAATTTCTTCTCGTTCCACTACTGCTAAATCTTCTCGCCCTTGTTTTTCGTAAATATCTAGTGAATCTTTACGTTGCTTTACGAGTTTTTGCAAAAGTTTGATTTCTCCTGCCTCTTCCAAGTCGGTGTTACTTCCATCTGTCTTGATCAATAAAATGGCAGATTTGATGGCTCTAATACCTCGCAAAGCAACTTTATCTTTTGCTTTCATGGCAGTTTTAAGATCTGCCGTAATTTTTTCTTCTAATCTCATAATGCTAGCATATATGTTTTTAATAAAAAATTTGAAGCTTTAACTAATAATGAGACTCGCGCCTCAATGCGCTTCTGGAATAAGTTAAAGCGTACGATTTATAACCGAATTTTAGAAGGAAAAAGTTCCCCTAATTCTTCCACTGATTTGCAAAGGTACAGGAATTTTGCCCAAACATTTATTTCTACAAACTAGTTTTCAAGCTGCGCTGCGATCCAATTTGTTAACTTTACAAATTCTGCTACGGAGAGTTGTTCTGGTCGCTGTTTAAAAAACGCATCCTCCAATAGCGGATTGCCCTTCACGAAAGTTTTCATCGTATTCCTCAACATTTTACGCCGCTGTGAGAAAGCCTGCTTAACTACTCGTCTAAATATTTTGTAATCGCAGCCTAAGTCTGTTTCGGATTTTCGCGTCAAGCGAATCACCCCTGACTCAACTTTGGGTGGAGGCGAAAAAGCTTCTTTCGGTACCGAGAATAAGTATTCACCTTCGTAGTAGGCTTGAATGAGTACGCTGATTACTCCATAGGTTTTATTCCCAGGTTTAGCGACAACGCGCTCTGCCACCTCTTTTTGAAACATACCGACCATCTCGGGAATTTGCGCTCGATAATCCAGCATTTTAAATAAAATCTGAGAAGAAATATTGTAAGGATAGTTGCCAATTAAGCAAAATTCCCCTTTGATAATTTCATCAATTGGAACTTTCAAAAAATCAGCCGCGATGATTTGTTCTTTGAGTGCCGGAAAGTGTTTCATCAGGTAAGCAACCATATCTCGGTCTGCTTCTACCAAAAAAAGCGCTGCATCTTGCTCCTTTAGATATTTGGTCAGCATCCCTTTCCCTGGACCAACTTCCAATATTTTTTTAGTTTTTTCAACGTACGAAAGTCCCTCCGCGATGCGCTGAGCCAGATCTTCCTTGTTTAAAAAATGCTGCCCGTAAGATTTTTTTGCCTTCAAAATGAGCTATTTATCAGCAAACTATATTTCGCAATATAATTCGCTTCGGTTTAAATAAAAGAGGATAAGGACCAAGACAATACTAAGAAGTTGTTTTAAACCAACTTCAAAACCTGAATGTCAAGTTATTTAATTATATTAGCGAAAAAAGTAAAAGAATTAGAATTCTAAATTAATTTATCTTAATGAACACCAAAATTTCGGTAACTAATGCCCACAAAGGTAGCGATAACCTGATAATTTTGGCGGATAATAATGATTTTGCGTGGACATCTTCTTTTTTAGATGCTACTGAGCTGAATTTCTTAAAACAATCCGCTAAACTAGATGTACCTTTTATTTTCTTGCCTCAAAAGAATCGCTGTGTAATTGTCCAGTATTTAAAGGACACAGAAAATGAATCTTATCACAAAGAAGAAGCACGAATCGCAGGAAATGAAGTGCTATCGCTCCTCTCTCACTATAAGATTGAAAAAATCACGGTACTCAATCGACAAAAAGTGAATCGAACACCTGAATTCCTCGAAGGAATGGTGCTCGGTAACTACCAATTCCTTAAGTATTTCAATGACCGCAAGGATAAGGAGAACTCCCTTAAAGCTATTCGGGTTGACGGTGAAGCCATCACACGAACAGATTTTAACCAACTTAAGGCCGTTTTGGAAGGTACTTGTAAAGCTAGGGATTTAGTCAACGAGCCACACTCTTACTTAACGGCAGAAACCTTGAGCAAGGAAATTGTAGCACTTGGCAAAAAAACAGGTTTTAAAGTAGAAGTTTTTGACAAAAAGAAAATAGAAAAACTCAAGATGGGCGGAATCATCGCCGTCAATATGGGAAGCTTTACGCCTCCTCGCTTTAATATTCTTGAGTGGAAATCTCCCAAAGCTAAAAATACAAAGCCGATTGTACTCGTTGGTAAAGGAATTGTATACGATACTGGAGGATTGAGCTTGAAACCTACCGCGAACTCGATGGACATGATGAAGTGTGATATGGCCGGTGCCGCAACGGTAGTCGGTGTAATGGCTGCCGCCGCAATGGCTAAGCTACCGCTGCATTTGATTGCTTTGGTTCCTGCAACGGATAATCGTCCGGGTAATAATGCTTATGCACCGGGTGATGTAATTACGATGTATAGCGGCACAAGTGTAGAAGTCTTGAACACAGATGCGGAAGGTAGGCTCGTTTTGGCAGATGCCTTGCACTATGCGAAGCGTTACAAACCAGAATTAGTCATGGATTTTGCTACGTTGACGGGATCAGCAGTACGAGCTTGTGGACAAGAAGCCATTTGCTACATGGGAAATGCATCTAAAGAAACTAAAGAAAAAATAGAAACTTGTGGTCATGAAGTTTTTGAACGACTCGTTGCTTTTCCTTTGTGGAAAGAATACGGCGAGCAGCTCAAATCAAACATCGCAGATTTAAAAAATCTTGGTGGCCCAACTGCGGGCATGATTACTGCTGGTAAATTTTTGGAACATTTTACGGATTACAATTGGTTACACTTTGATATTGCGGGACCTGCTTATCTTAAATCTGCCGATGCTTACCGTACCAAAGAAGGAACCGGCGTCGGTGTACGTTTGGTATATGACTTCTTAAAAAATTACTAGATTAAGTAGGTTTACCTACTTACTTAAGGAGAACTTGAATAGTTAACCTTAGAACCTTGTTCATTCGTTAAAGACCTGTTAAGTAATATGGAAAAAGTAAAAGTTGGAATCAGCATTGGAGATATTAATGGTGTTGGGCTAGAAGTTATTTTAAAAACTTTGGCAGACAAAAGAATCCTTAATTTTTGTACTCCGATTATCTATGCCTCTTCTAAAGTGGTTTCTTATCACAAAAATATCGTTGAGCTAGAAGATTTTAATTTTCATGCCGCAAAAGCAGCAGATCGAGTACATTCAGATAAAGTAAACGTAATCACCTGCTGGCAGGATAATGTCAGTATTACGCTTGGAAAAACCTCAGATGCTAGTGGTAAATACGCACGCATTTCTTTGGATCAAGCGACTAATGATCTGCAAAATGGTTTTATCGATGCACTCGTTACGGCGCCCATTAATAAAAAAGCAATGCAGAATGCTGGATTTGAATTCCCGGGTCACACCGAATATTTAAATCATAATTTCAAAACGAAAGAAAGCTTGATGTTGATGGTTAGTGACGATAACTTAAGAGTAGGTTTAGTTACCAATCACCTGCCGATTAAAGACGTTGCAACAGCACTCACCAAAGAAAAAATCATCAAAAAACTCAAAATTTTTCACCACAGTTTAGTGGTAGATTTTGGCATCGAAAAACCGACGATCGCACTTTTAGGCCTAAACCCACACGCTGGAGATGATGGCTTTTTGGGAGACGAGGAAGAAAAAATGATTCGACCCGTTATTATTGAAGCCAAGAAAAAAGGAATGATGGTAATGGGACCATTTCCTGCAGATGGCTTTTTTGGTTCGCAACAATTCAAGAAAGTAGATGGAATCTTAGCCATGTATCACGATCAAGGTTTAGCTCCTTTTAAAGCTTTATCTTTTGGTGGTGGTGTCAATTATACGGCGGGATTACCCGTTGTAAGAACTTCCCCCGATCATGGTACTGCTTACGATATTGCGGGCAAAAACCAAGCAGATCCCCGTTCTTTCCGACAAGCTTTATTTTTGGCCATTGATATTTTTAAGTGTCGTAAAGATCATCGTGATATGCATGCGAATGCCATCGTCAAGAAAAAAC
Organism: Saprospiraceae bacterium; assembly: GCA_045110315.1. Classification (GTDB taxonomy): domain Bacteria; phylum Bacteroidota; class Bacteroidia; order Chitinophagales; family Saprospiraceae; genus CALFBG01. The sequence continues at coordinate 23,015 of JBGCFY010000122.1, read as the reverse complement.
GAACGGCAGATTTACGGGCAGAAGATATTGTCGAGGATTAAGAACAAAGATAAATTAATCAAAAAAAACGTTGCGAAAGGAAACTTCCGCAACGTTTTTTTTATGCTCACAAAATCCCTTTTCTTCCCCTAAAAAAACGATTATTCGTCATAGGCGATTCAAGGCATCGTTTTTAGATTGATTGCGACGCTTACTTACTTTATTGCGACTGGCAAAATTGTAGTTAAGCCAAAACCGTACGAATTGTGTCGGTGGTTTAAAACTGTTGTTCGAGGTAAACGTATCAAACGGTCTTTGGGATTTATAAATTAAAGTATTAAAAATATCGTTAACGTAAATTCTACAACTCAAACGTTTGGCAAATAATTGTTTTTGTAAAAATAGGTTGATGCTATACGTTTCAAAAGCAATGTAAAAAGCATCTTCAGAAGGCGAACGATACGCGGCACTGATATCTATTTTTGTCGTTTCGTTAATTTTGAAAACACTATTTAGATTGAATGCTCCCGTAATTCTTTCAAAACTATCGATATTTTCCTCATTGGTAAATTTACGCTGATAAACGCCAAGTCGAATTTTTAAATACCACCACCTCGTCAGATTATTGGACCGATTGTATTCTAGCCCCAATTGCGTTTGAGAACCAGCGTTAAAAGGTTTGTAAAAAGCAACTTGATCTTCGAGAAAATAAATACCATTTATCGCATCAATCGTTTTGTGATAATATGCTGATAGGCTTTGTTTTTTATAATTAAAATTCAAGGCAAAACGATGTACGTACTCTGGCGTTAAATCAGGGTTACCCAGCTCGAAGCGAAAATCATTAACCTTGATGACATTATTATTTATCCTAAAGAAAGGAGGTCTCCGTAAGCGTTTAGCATAGCTGAATGAAACGGAATGACGATCGGTAAAATCGTGCGAAAGATAAATGGAAGGTAACCAATTCGTATAATTTTGACGGATGACGTCTGCTTGCATTAAATCCGTTCGTTTCAAATTTGTATTTTCCAGCCGCAAGCCGATTTTCGCAAAACTCCGCTTCCCTAGTTTTTTACTGAGCGAAGCATATGCGGCTAGCACATTTTCATCGTAGAGGTAATCATTGGAACGATCGCTAGCAACCCATTCTTCGTTTCTCAAAAAGCCAGATTCTAAACTATTCTCTCGTTGAGTAAAAGTAAGTTTGGTACCTGCTTCCAATTTAAAGCCTTTTCGGAAATATTTTTCTAAATCTACTTGTCCCGCATAGATCGTCGTATTTGAGCTTGCATTATTTCGTTCGGTATTATCTTCGTACAAGCCTTCTTCGTAGCTAGATATTGCTGTACTTTTACCAACGAGCGCTTGAGTAGAAAAATCAGCAAAGCCACGTAGCACACTTCCTAAAGTGTCTATTTTCCAAGTATAATTTGCCGTAAGGTTATATAAATCAAAAATGGTCGAACCGCCAACGTTTGCTTTTCCAGCATCCAGCTGAATGTTATTATTCAATAGTTGAATCGAGTTATTATTATCAAATTCATTACTGAAATTTGTCCCATAAAACTCCATTCCAAAAACGTGATTCTTAATCGCATCAACCACAAATCCCAACTGGTAATTATGTCGCTGCCGTTGTCGCTCCCAAATGCCTTCCTCCAGCAGTAAATCTCCGGAATCTTTGTAGATAAGATCTCCGTCTGACACTGCGGCTCGTTCCTCCCCAAAAAAACGGTAACTGCTGTAAACATTCCAATGCTTTGCACCGTAATTAAAATTCATACTCGCACCATTCCGATGTCCGCTTTGAGTATTAATGGCATAATCTCCTCGGACGCTACCGTCAAAACCTACGGGTTTTCGCTTTAGAATAATATTGACAATGCCGCCTGTACTTTCCCCTTCTGCACTCGCCGACAAATGCGTTTTCACTTCGATGTTTTTGATCTCTTCTGACCGGATATTTCTAATATAGTTAGCTAGATCTTCTCCCGACAAGTTTAATATTCGACCGTTAATCATCAAGGTCACCGCTTCGTTTCGAAGCAGAATATTATCTTGCTCAACAATAATGCTGGGTGCTCGCTCCAGTACTTCCATCCCATCATAATTTTCCTTCAGGGTGCTACTGGCAACGTTAAAGATCAGTTTGTCTTCTTTTCGTTCAATAATTTTTCGAGTGGCGCTTACGGTAACGCCCGCTAATAGATTATCCGCCAAGGATAATTTTATCTCCTTGAAATCCACGGAACTGCGAATACCCATTTTTTGCCAATCTTGGTATCCTACAAAACTAATCGTCAGTTGATAACTTTCATTTGTCGGTACGACTAACTTAAACTTTCCCTCAACGTCTGTAATACAGCTATTGAAAATCGAATCTTTACTCGTTTGTTTGACCAAAACGTTAGCGAATTCGATTGCTTGTTGTTCTTCATCTAATACTTTTCCTGTGATCGTGATTTGTGCAAAACTGGTTTGCAGTATTCCGACTAAAAAGAAGCATAATAAAAACTTAGATGTAAGAAAATTCACTTTTTTGTTAATTTGTAGCATTTATATTTTTTGTTGAAGTTTTTAAAACAGACCAAAAACTTCTTTCAAATGTATTAATAAAAATTAATTATTACGAACAATTGAACGCTAGGTCGAATAATTATCGTTTACTGATACTTTAGGTCGTTAAGCTCATTTTTTTTGTTGTTCCCGTCAATTCTAATGGCTTATTAACAAAAAAAAACTAAATTACTAGGATGAAGCAATTCCTTTTCCACGTATTATTTTGGGTGCTTATTTTGCTCTGGCGCGCCAATGGTGACTATTACTGCAAAGCGCCGTTAGAATATTTCATTTTGCATAACCTTATTCGATTACCCGTTGCAATTGGTTTGACTTACTTTGTAATTTACTACTTATTACCTAAGTATATTTTTGATCAAAAAGATTATTTGAAATTCGCTTTATGCTTTGCGGTAAGTTTTTGGTTGAGTGTCGTCTTAGAAGAAAAAATAATCAACGCGGATTTCATGAGTTGGTTTTTACCTGAGGACGATACTACAAGACTCAAGGTGTTTAGCGTATTACATCCTTATCGAAATTCTTTTGCACTACTTTCTATCATCGCACTCGCCTCTCTCCCTAGTTTCATCAAGCTATATTTGCAACAAGAAAAACAGCGGCACCAGTTGCAAGAGGAAAACCTAACTACAAAACTCGCATTTTTAAAAGCGCAAGTCAATCCGCATTTTCTATTCAATGCTCTCAATAATGTTTACAGTATGGCGGTACAAAAAGGTCAAGCAGAGATTGCGGAAAGCCTAGAAAGTTTATCGGGAATTATGCATTACTTAACTTACGAAAGTAGTTCTGATTTAGTTCCGCTCCAAAAAGAAATTCAACTTTTACAAAACTATATTGAAATCCAACAATTACGCATTGCAACGATTGATGATACCACGATCTCGTTTCATCTAGAGGGGGAAGTCCTACAACAAGAAATTGCGCCGGTGCTCTTATTACCTATTGTAGAAAATGCTTTTAAACACGGCATCAAACCGGATCAAAAATGTTTGATTAGTATCAAACTTTACGTCACGGAGCGATCTTTGATTTTTAAAACGACGAATACCCTTTTTGCAAAAAGCGAACAAGAGATTAACGAAAAGGGAATTGGGTTGGAAAATGTCTTAAAACGATTAGCGATGATTTATCCAGGTCGCCATCATTTTGCAACGAAGGAAGCTAATCAAACTTTTTTCACGGAGCTACAAATTCAATTTGATGCTTTGCCAAATCCGGCACTTTAATCCTGACAACTATGTTAAAAGCAATGATTATTGACGATGAAATTAAAGCGGTGGAATTGCTCCGTAGCTATCTTGACAAGATAGATTTTATCACCTTAGCAAAAGCGACCAGAAATCCGTTGAAGGCTTTTAATTATTTGCAAGAACATCCAGTTGATGTTTTATTTTTGGACATCAATATGCCGATACTTTCTGGCGTAGAATTACTTAAAAGTATTCGTCAACCTCCACCTGTGATTTTCACAACAGCTTACCCGGAATACGCAGTAGAAGGTTTTAATTTAGAAGCAATTGACTATTTACTAAAACCAATTAGCTTTCCAAGATTCCTTAAAGCTTGTGAAAAACTCTTAAAAAGAAGAACCTTGGAAAGCAATGCTGTTGAAACGAAAGTTGCCTACGAAGCAACAAATTTGGTTTACGTCAAAAGTGGAAAAACGACCCACAAGTTGAACTGGAAAGATATTTTGTATTTAGAGAAAGATGAAAATTACGTTATTTATCATACTCCACAAAAGCGTATTTTGAGTCGGCAAACACTGTCGGATTTGGTAACCATTTTCCCTAGTCATATTTGTAGAATCCACAAGAGCTACGCCGTTTCCCTACTTCACCTGCAACAAATAGAAAGGAGTAGTTTGACCGTCAACAATACCGTACTCCCCATTGGTAGAACCTACCGAGAAAACTTTGTCGAAACTTTACAACACTTTAAGCAGCACTAATTATACTTTATGCTAATGCTTGTTTCTCTTTCTACTAATTCTTGGTTTACGCACCATCTGAATTAGTCGATCTCTTTTTTTGATCGGTTGAGCTTTAGGAGCTGGAGTCGTTGTAACGGGAGTATTTACCACTTCCGGAATTGTATTTGTATTGGTCGCCGTATTTGAAAACGCAGCAATATTATATCGTGGTGCCATCGGTGCAGTTTCAGTCGTGCTAGTGGTAACCGTTGTCGTTTTTATAGGTGTCGCCGTTTCAGGAATTAACATTGACGTTTCTTCTTCCTTTACTTCCGTTGAAGCTGGTGCGGTTACGGTTGTCGTTGTTTCGACAATCGCTTCGTTGCTATTTGTTACGGGCACCGATAAAATGTAATTTGGTCTTTGTTCTTTTGGTGCTGGAATAGATTCTTCTTTAGTATCAAACATATGCCGTTCATAGTCTTGAGGAATCGCCTCTGCTTTTGGAATTGAATACTCTTCTTCAGGAATGGTATATTCTTCTCTTTCCGTCGTTATCGTACCAAAAACCTCATCAGAAGCCTCGTCCGCCTCGTCTTCCTCTTCTGTTACAAAACTAGTAGGCGCAAGCGTATCAAACTTTGATAAGTTGTACCGTTTGATGGTCTTAATGAGCTTATCTGCGTAAAGCTTGTCGGTTGCATAACCGCAAGATTTTAAACCTTTAGCCCAATTGACGTAATCCGTCCGATCGTAACTAAACAAAACCTTGTACCGTTTATTTTTTAAAAGAAAGTCCGTATGATCTCGGTAAGATTGTTGAACGCTAGGATAAACCCGAAAGCAAGACTCCGTTAAATTGCCGTTACGGTCAAAATCATCATCTTTCCAATAAAAGCTTTCGCCTTCCCAATTCTTCTTACACTTGATTCCAAAATGATTATTAGAGTTTACAGCTAATTGCCCTTTACCAATGCCCGACTCGTGTAAGCCTTGTGCTAAGGTAATACTAGCAGGAATACCGCTACGATACATTTCCTCGATGGCAATCGATTTATACTTATTAATGTAGTTGGAAACGTCTGGAACTGATTTTTCATCAAAAGAAGAAAATAAACCCATGAGTAATAAAAGTGATGGAATTAAAAATTGTTGCTGTTTCATAGTAGTTAAAATTTAGATGTAAAAAAATTACACCAAGTAACTACCACCAATCTTTCAAAACGAGTACATATTAGTCTTCTTCTTGTCCGATCGATGTAAGTACGTTGGTACTTAATGTAGCGGGCTTACCGGACCTGTAAATCAACAGTCAATTGTAGGAATTACCATCCCGTACCACAAGGACACGAGTAGCATTCAGTAGAAAATATTGAGACCAGAATAAATTGACTGCGGGCTTACTTTATTTAAGGCACCATCCAAAGTCCATTATTGGCATTTGGATGGTGGCTTAAAGCACTTGTACCAATATATCGTTTACGATCATTTAAGTATTTCTAATCGACGCAAACGGAGCGTTGTTCAAGCACTAGGTTTTCTCATAGTAAGTTTAACCACATTAACTAGGTTCAATATATGATTTATTCACATATAGAGTCAAGTTTAATCTATTGGCTTTCTGCACTTTATGTGACAGCAAAAATTGCATTATCAAAAAAAGTAATATGTTTTCATATGTATTTTTTTTGTAACTTATTTAAGGCTAAGAAACAATTGATTAATTGATAAATGAAGCAGAATCCAACTTATAGCAGCAACAATTAAATTACAAGGACACAAAATGCGCTAGTTGTTTGAAAAAAAGACTACAATATAATTTATTTTTTCATATAAAATATAAACTATATAATTAAACATCCAGAAGAAGCGCTAGTAAACATTAATGTTTTTGCTATTTTAAATGTAACTTTTTTGTATACAATTATTTCTGTTTTTATTTTTTTCTTCCTCAAATTTAAGCTACTAGACTCGATCAGTGGTGTAACAAAAAAATATTAAAAATAAATATGTTTTACTGCTCATTTTTGAAAAATATTTCCGATTGATGTCAAAATAAAACTCGAAATAGGAAAAGTGGCAACAATTTTGCACACATTAAAAATAAATCACATATATTATATTTGTAATTTATTTAGCACTAACCTATGAAATACCTCCACACACTTACCACCTGTCTTGGTTTAGCCATTTGTCTTGGTCTCACGAATCCTATTTTTGCGCAAGCACCACCCGCAGCACTCTACCAAAAGGCTACTGATTTATTTAAAGCGAAAGAATTCGCCGCGGCGAGTGTCTTCTATGAACTGGTACTCCATAGTGATCCGAAACATGATCAAGCTTTACGATATCTGGGTATTAGCCATTATGAACTGGACAAATTCAACGCAGCCATTACCGTTTTTGAGCAACTACTCCAACTTAAAACCAATGACCTAGAAGCACGGGAATACCGCGCGAATGCTTACGTCGCATTAGGCGCTTACGCCAAAGCCATTCTAGATTATGATCATATTATTGCCGTTGCACCGGGCAGTATTCCTTATGTCAACCGAGCTAGAGCAAACTTTGCGGTCGAGAATTTTGAACTTGCCCAAGCTGACTTTAACCAAGCCTTACAATTTGATGAGAAAGACAGTGAAGCCTTGGCTGGTAAAGCTGACATTTATTACGAAAAAGGACAATACGAAAAAGCACTAGACTTCTACTCACAATCCATCGCGGCGTACCAACTTGACCCTAGTGTTTATAATAATCGAGCAAATACTTATTCAATGCTTCAACTAACAACAGAAGCTTTACAAGATTACAATCAAGCACTTCGTTTGGAAGAAAGTAGTACCGGACTCACCAATAGAGGAAAATACTATTTACAAATTAAAAACTATGATGAAGCAGCCTTAGATTGCATTGAGGCTAGTCTACTAGATTTTAATAATCCTGACGCGTATCATTGTGCAGGAGTGGCTAGACAAGCGCAGGGACAATTAGAAGATGCCTTAGAAAACTTTGAAAAAGCAGTAGCACTTGCGCCAGATTGGGCGACCGCTATTAGTGATTTGGGCTTAGTAAAATTTGAATTGGGAGATTATCTTGGTGCTTATCAAGCGCAACAACGGGCGCTTAGTTTAACACCTAATGATACGCGCTTCGCAACGCGCTGGCAAGATTGTCAAAAAATGATCGAGCAACATGGCTTAGATGGTAAAGCTACAATGGAACTAGAAGAAGATGAAGCCATCGAAACAGAAATTATTTCTGCAGAAGTTCCAGCAGTAAAAGCAAAAGATGAATTAACCCCAAGGTCTTTTAACCGGAAAGATTTGAGAATTGCGACAATTCTTACGCCTCAATTTGCGAAGCGACCAGCAAAAATGGCAACACGCGACGTATTAACTGCGAGAGGCATTCCCGCGAGTTATACTGCACCAATGCCCAGCGTTCAAAAATCACGCGCAGTACGCTTCGAAGCTGCTGTAAAGTATAATAAAGTAAAGAATTACACCCTTGCCATCGAAGAATTTGATGCTATTCTTAGTGAAAACCCTTCAGATCATGAAGCTTATAACGGTCGGGGCATTGCTCTTTATGGCAATGGAGAAGCAGCCGCTGCTATTGATGATTTTAACCATGCGATCGCCGTGTACCCCGATTTTGTAGAAGCCTATTACAATCGAGGCAGAACTCAATATATGCAAGGAAAGGTAGCCGCCGCTATTGATGATTTTTCTTGGGTAGTACAGCATCGACCCGATTTTGCCAATGCGTACCGTTGGCGGGGTAAATGCTACGAACAAATGAACTACGTCAATCCTTCCGTGATGGATTTTCAACGATACCGGCAATTTTCGCAAAAAAAGTAGCCCTGCTAGTAAAAATACTTCTCCTGATTAAGGACAAAATTAAATACGGATAAATAACAAAAATATTCAACCCTGCTCAGCCCCCACTGAACAGGGTCTTTATTTGGCATAAAAAATGTGTTACTAAGTGAGTAAAAAAAGACTATACATTATAATAAAATGAATCTGGCTTTCGCTAAAGCTTTTTTTTTATTATAAAAAAGCTTATTTTTGCAAATATTTTTAGCAAATATTATTTTTCGGGAACTATAAACTAGGAAATTTTTGTATACTATGTATCCAAAGCCCCAAAATAGATTTTTGTAAGAAATTTCAGGTTTTCATACTCCTCCTGCCATAATCAAATCGGTAAGAGGCAAGTATTTTCATTAAATAAACATAATCCGCTATGAGTCAGAATTTTGACAAAACAAAATATACGGAAGAAGAACTCTCTGAGTTTGAACATATTATTGACGAAAAGTTAGTCAATGCTAAACGGCAATTACAGTTTTATCTGATGCAGTTGGGTGATATGGCAGACAATCAAGACGCAAAAGTCAAAGGGCTTGATGATGGTAATGGCACAGCAGAAGTAGAGCGATTAACGGGACTTGCCGCTAGACAAAAAAAACATATTCAGCATTTGGAAAATGCCAAAATTAGAATTCAAAATAAGGTTTACGGAATTTGCCGCGTGACAGGTAAGTTAATTTCGAAGCAACGACTCCGTGCCGTGCCTCACGCGACCTTAAGCATTGAAGCGAAGCAAAAAGGTTAAGGATTAGTCTTAGCCTATGCGCAAAGATATTTTGGCGACGTTCCATGAAAGTTGGAGAAAGCAAGCTTCTTTCTAAGAAACTAGTGATTATACTCGTTGAGGACAAGTATAATCACTATTTTTTTTTGTACTTTCGAGCAAATGATTGGTTCATAGTCAAGCGATACAAACGGAGTGATTTGCAGACGAAGACCAATCGTAAGAATAAAAGTGCCCAAGGATCACTAATTTTTTTCCCTACGCTACAATTTACTCCCTATTTTATAGTTGTTTAGGTAGCGTATCATTAATGGCACATTATTAAATCTAAGATATAGAAATATTGAAGTCATCTACTAAAGTTACTTTACTCGTATTTTTGGTATTGTTAATCGACCAAGGTTTAAAACTCTGGGTAAAGACGAACATGTTTTACGGGGAAGGGATTAATCTATTCGGACAATCTTGGGCGCAATTACATTTTGTAGAGAATCCAGGTATGGCTTTCGGCTATAATATGGGAGGAGATATTGGAAAAGTAGCCTTGAGCCTTTTCAGAATCTTTGCGGTTGGTTTTTTAATTTACTTTATTAATCAACTCATCAAATCTAAGGCTAAATTTGGCTTACTGGCTTGCTTCGCTTTCATTCTTGCCGGAGCTGTCGGTAATATTCTCGATAGTACTTTTTATGGTTATTTATTTGATAAAGGTACGACTTGGAATGCAGAAATTAACGACTGGGTACACTATACTGGAAAAGCAGAGATGGATTTCTCTGGATATGCTAATTTCTTGCAAGGTTGTGTCGTAGATATGTTATATTTTCCGATGTTGGAAGGTAATTTCCCCGCTTGGGTTCCTTTCTGGGGAGGAGAATCCTTTTTATTTTTCCGACCGGTATTCAACGTAGCTGATATGTCCATTACGATCGGTGTATTGAGTATCATTTTGTTTCAACGTAGCTTTTTTAGTCAAGGATTAGAATCTTCCGATGCTAAAGTTACAGAGAAACCCGCTACAGAGACGACATTGGGAACACCTGTAGTCGCTACGCCTTCCGATGTCAATCAATCAAGCACCGAGTCAACCACACTAGATGCGACTTCACCACCAACACACTCTGAATCAATTGTAGACGATGCTTCGGAACAAGCTTCTGATTTGCCAGAGGAAGAAGAAAAAACTTAAGTCTTAAAATTGGGATTGGGTATTGCTTTTACGGCAGCTTTTTTAGAGCGCTTAATTTGTAATGCACCGCTACTAGCAGCCTAACATAACAAGAGGGCGGTATTTGATAAAATCAGATACCGCCCTCTTTGGGCTTTGGGGCAAGTCTAGTCCTAATCTTTGATTACCAACTAGTCTGCAGCCTCTTCTTCGAACGAATCGATCGCTTTCAATACACCTGCAATTTTTGGATAGTCAATGCTGTAGTGTATAAATTTTCCTTCTCGTTTTGTGATTACGATACCGGCTAGTCGAAGGATTCTCAAATGCTGAGAAGTGATCGATTGTTCTAGTTTTAAAGTATTGTAAATCTTATTGACGTTGATCGTTTTGTGCTTGTCGATAAAAGAAAGAATCCGCATGCGAAGAGGATGCGCTAAGGCGCGTAAGATTTCAGAAGACTCTTGTAATTGCTCATTGTTAATATGAACTTTAGCCTTTCTCATAGATACGGTATTTTTTAAAAAAGAATTAATTTACATAGCAAATATGCGTTTTTTATTCATTCTTTCATAATGAAACACAAAAAAAATGCTGTAAACCAGACGGTTTGCAGCATTTTACCTTTGATTCGGGCTACTTTAATAAAAAGTATTATTTATAGCAAAATCACCGTTTGCAATGTTTCATAAGTGATTTTTTTATATATTTTTTACCCTGCAAGCTCCTCAACAAGTCGAGAAATTTGAGATAAACGATTGGTATCTAAAGAATAATAAATAAACTTACCTTGACGATCCGTCGCGACAACTCCCGCTCTTCTTAAGATGGCTAAATGCTGAGAAGCCACTGATTGTTCCAAGCGCAATTTGATGTAAATGTCCGTTACCGTCATTTGCTCGTGCTCTTCTAATAAATCAATGATACTCTGACGCAATTTGTGGTTTACTGCCCGCAATACTAATACTGCTTTTCTTAATTCTGCATAGTCAAGTTGAATGTCTTTTTTTCCCTTCTTCAAAATAACGGTCTCATTTTTTTGCTTTCTCATATTACTGTTTTTATGATTAAATAATACTGCTAATACTTAGCCAAAAACTATACCAAAACAAAATATTATTGTTTATCATAAGGTATACTATATTGATGGTTAACCAAAAATAAAAATTTAATTTACCAAATCAAAAAAAAACAGAATGTGTTAAAAATCATATTCTTTTTTTTGACATGGTTATATTTGGTGCCTTAAAGTAAAATGGAGAAAAATATGCCAAGTCTTCAAACTGCTTTTCCGCATAAGCTTTTAAGCCTAATGGAACTAAGTGACGCGACGAGCAACTCGTATCATCAAAGACAATTTGACTGTCGGTGAGTAAGGCTTTACATTTCTCTGCACCATCACCAGAAATGACTAGTTTTTCCTCCATTGAAGCTAATTGTTCCGCGAAGCTATCCGCAGTTATAATGATCGCTTCAGTGGGCACCAATTCTTCGTTGTACGCATTGTACTGAGCACTATACACCTCCATTCTACGAGCATCAATCATTGGACAGTACCTAGCCTTCAGACCAAGCTTTTGGTGAGTTGCATGGGCGATTTGTTGGAGCGTATGGATCGCAATTAAAGGCTTATCCAACGCATAACAAATCCCTTTCGCCGCCGAACTTCCTACTCTTAATCCGGTATAAGATCCTGGTCCTTTGCTCAAAACTACCGCGTCAAGTTCCCTCAAAGTTACCTGCGCTTCCCTAGCGCAGCTTTCTATGAATTGGGTGATTTTGGCAGCATGCACAAATTTTTCGTTGCTCTCTGCTAGGGCTAATACTTTTTCCCCTTTGCTCAAACAAACGGAGCAAAGTTGAGCGCTGGTCTCAATATTTAGCAAAAGTGGCATAAAATGTAAGTGTATGTATGTTTAATTCGATAACCGGTATCCGCAGGCAGATTTAACCAAGGTCTATCGAATTACAAGGTAAGGAATGCGGTGGAATTTATGGCAAAGTTTCGTATATCAAATTAAAAATAATACTAATTTATTCGCATTTATGCTATTTTATAATAGCATCTTACTACATCGTGCTTTCTTTTTAGCATCCTCCGTTAAGGTCAATGCTTTATCTCGTTTATTTTTTTGCTATAAACAAGGTTCTCCTACTGACAATCTCGCACAAAAAAACCGACTTGAACGTGTGCTCAAGTCGGTTTAAACCGTATTCTAAACTGTTAAGTTTTTATTTTTTTAAGAAGCTGTTGTACTTACTATCATCTCCTAAAACACTAATCGCTTCCTTAATTTCTTGATCATTCTTCAAGGCAACTTGAATTTTACCTTTTTGGTAATAATATCGACTCGCAATATCTTTTTCAATCAGATCAACGATTGTAGATTTATACTTTGTTAAATCATTCTTCTTTTCGCTCAAAATCTTATTCTCAATCGCCGCTAACTCTGATTTGATATTCGTAAAGTATTTTTCTTCCGTTGATTTTGTTTTCAAACTTTCTAACAAACGCTCACTATCTGTCTCATAATGGTAATTTTTCTCTTCTAGAAACTGCAAGAAACCGTTGAAATCTGTAAATGTGAAGTCTTTAACGGCAGGAATCGTAGGATGCGTTAAAGTATACTGTGTTACATAATCAAAAATCAATCGTTTTTTTACTAGATTTTTAATCACACTTAGGTCGGTCATTTTTTCTAAAGCCATATCAGGCTTTACGCCACCACCATCCATTACCGTTCTTCCGTTACGCGTTTTGAACGGCGTTCTTTCATTATCTGGAATATCTAACGGTGCACCATCTTTGTACTTTACTCCCTGTATGCATCTTCCACTTGGGATGTAATATTTTGCGGTTGTCAATTTCACTCTTGAGTTGTAACCTACATCTCGGGTATTTTGTACCAAGCCTTTTCCGTAAGAACGTTGACCGATCAACACGCCTCGATCTAGATCTTGTAGTACACCTGAAACGATTTCAGAAGCCGAAGCCGAGCCTTTATCAATTAATACAACCAAAGGAATTTCTTGATCGACAGGCTTATTTAAGGTTTTGAAACTTCGATCCCAATCGGCAACTTTTCCTTTTGTAGTAACTACCATTTCTCCTTTAGGAATAAATACGTTAGAAACATTGACCGCTTCGGTCAAAAGACCACCACCATTTCCACGCAAATCAAAAATAACACCTTCCATCTCAGGATGCGCTGCTTTCAATTTTTTTAATGCATCTCCAACGTTTTTACCGGCATTACGAGTAAAGGTAGATAAAGAAACGTAACCTACTTTGTCACTGACCATTCCTGAGAACGGTACATTTGGTACTTTTACTTCTTCTCGCAACATTGTAATCTTGAGTGGCTTTTTCGTTCCTGGTCGTTGTACGGTCATTGCTACTTCCGTTCCTGGGAAACCTTTGAGGATGTCACTAACATCGTCCGTCGTTTTACCTTTAGCAGATTTTCCGTCAATAGAAATCACTACATCTCCCACTTTTAATCCTGCTTTTTGTGCTGGACAGCCTTCAAAAGATTCGGTGATGGTGACGTAATCTCCTACTTTACTCATACGAGCACCAATGCCATTATATTTACCTTCTGTGATGTACCGAAAACCTTCAATCTCCGACTCCGAAATATAATTTGTATAAGGATCAAGAGATTCGAGCATCGCATCTACTCCCGTACGCATCAAACGTGCCGGATCAATATCGTCGACGTAATACGTATTAATTTCTTTGTAAAGGTTAGTAAAAATTTCAATGTTCTTAGAAATCTCGAAATACTTCCCGTGATCGGTATTGACTGCGGCAACGCCCACAAATCCAACGAGGGCAACGGCACTTATTTTTAAAATTTGGCTTAGGTTTCTTTTCATCTTCATGATAGTGTATTTTGGATGATACTTTAATTTTAGTCTCATAGTGTTGTAATGAGAACGATGTATTTGATATTTAATGTTTTGAAAAGCAACTTTTATTACAAAACTGTCGAAAAAAAAGATACTTTCAAAAAAAGATTAATGCATAGTTGATTTACGACGAATAAGCACGATCCTAGATTTAGCCTTTCCTGTCCTAAACTTGAATATTTTGAAACGGGGATAATTGTTTATTTGATAATGTATTTTAGCGCTAGCAATTTGATTCCTGAACGAGATGCATTTTCAGCAATTCCTGAGCTTATCTGGAATTTTGCGAAAAATAAAATAGCACTAGTTTGACGAATCCGAACGATGGCTAATCAATAAATACACTGCGGGGGATAAGATAAATAAGGGGAATAGTCTTGAAAATCCAATACTTGGGAAGTAAATGTATCGATGGATTTATTGGGAGATATGACCAAGTTTTAATTGCTAATCATCGACGAATCGATTTAAATATTTGTTTAGTATAAAACTTAATTACAACCTTACTCAACTAAAAACAGTGCCAATCTTTGTATTCTTCCTAATCCGCAGCTAAAAACGTTTGTAATTTTTCTAGCAAAATTGCAGGTGCTTCAGCGTGTACCCAATGCCCCGCATCTTCCACCGTTGCGAGTTGTGCTGCTGTAAATGATGCCTTAATTTCGGGCATATCTTCCGTTGCAATATAGTTTGATTTACCGCCACGAATAAATAAGCTTGGTCCCGCAAAAACTTCTGGTCCTGTAACCATTTTAAGAATATCCTGATAATGTGCCCAAATGGCTGCTAAGTTCATTTTCCACTCGAAACCACCTTCTTTCTTACGCGTCAAGTTTTTCAACAAAAATTGTCGAACACCAAAGTCATCAATGTAATTCCCTAGTTGTGCTTCCGCTTCTTTTCGCGTTGCTAATTGCTCTAAATCTACACTCAACAAAGCCTCAAAAATAACTTGGTGTCCCCCAACGTAAGTTTTTGGTGCTATATCTACCACCACTAATTTGTCAACCATTTGTGGATAAGTCAATGCAAATTGCATCACCGTTTTGCCTCCCATAGAATGCCCTAACAAATGTGCCTTATAAATCCAATTACTTTCCATGAAATCGTGCAAATCTTCCGCCATCATAGGATAATCCATTTCAGGTGCGTGCGGAGAGCGACCGTGATTGCGCTGGTCTACAATAAACACAGTGTAATCTTCCGCCAACTGCTTGGCGATCGTTTGCCAATTATCTAACGTCCCAAACATACCATGCAAAATAATGAGCGGATCTCCTTGTCCAAAGCTTTTGTAGTTCAATTCCATGAGTAGCGTGCTAGATTTAAATGTTGAAGTTTTTGAAAGTACGAAGTAATGGCCTCTTACAGCAAGCTATTTAATTCTGCTGGAGGTACTTTTTTAGTGGATTCTCTCCTTGCCAACTTCCTTCGGTTGCAAAAGGAGAAAACCGAGCAAACATTTCTTCTCTGTACCAGCCAAGCTTTCGGGTCTTTTGTACCACTTCCTTATGGTAATGGCTCCGGTATGCATAATCCATCATATCCCGAGCACTTTCCCATAAACTAAACGTGGCTTGTTGGACCAAAGGAAGTTCGCCCACACCAATTGAAAAAATTAAACCTTTCCGATTTTCGATTGACTGGCTGACCTTAGGTACGTGTTGCCAAAAATTAAGCAAATGTCGGTATTTAATAGTTGCGCGCGTCAAAACTGCTGTTAGTGTGTGATCGTCACTACTGATGGTTGGTTCAAAAGGACAACGTCCCGACCATAAACCATGTACTTTGCTCGTTTGTAAGAATACCGTCCAATACTCTTCGCAACGCGTTTTAAATTTTAAGAAGCCTGAATTTTCTTGAAAAAACTGACGAGCAGCGTTTTCATTATCCCAAACACAAAGCATTCCATAGGCTCCAAAATTAGGCTTTAAGCCAAAACCACTTTCTGCCCCGCTGCCCAACATTTTCCAAAACTGTAACCCTTTCGCTCGATTGATCGCCATTTGTGGCAATCCCATTTGCTGAAAAGCCCACCATTTGTCCCAATTGCCTTGGTAACTAAAAAAGCTGACGCTGATTACTTGTGTTTGAATCATAATGCTCGCAATATCGCAATTTTATTTGCAGAAGTTGATTTGAAATACTAAATATGCACTAAACAGCAGCGATCGACTAGACTATTTTGCCCTATTTTAAATTTTGAAATAACGTTCCCAAAACCAAGAATATGCTGCTCACAAAATAAAACAAACTTTGTCTAAGAAGGTTTGCTTGGGTACTTAACTTTGTTTTTAATTGAGTATTAAACTCAACAAAATACATTACCTAAAAAACTAATGTGTTAATTCTGAATAAATTAACGCTGATGTTTGTATTTTTGCAACTGCGATGAAAAGATTCTGGACTTGAACTTCCAGAACTGTCCATAGTTTTAACCGTAGAGTAGCTACGCAAATATAGTTGCCAACTACTTTGCTAGATTTAATCTAATATGATGAGAATTTTTCTATTATTCTTTGTTCTTTTCTGTAGCACTACTTTAGCTGCTCAATCCACCGCAGAGCTGGAAAAGCAGCTTAAAACGGCTAAAACCAAGCGGGCACAAATGGATTTAAAGTACCAATTGGCGAGTAAGTATATGCGTTCCAATTCGAAAAAAGCCAAACGTTACGCCTTCGAATCCTTTGATCTTGCCAGAAGCCTAAAAGATAAGGACATGATGGCTAAAACAGCTTACCTGGATGCTGAAATCCACCTTAAAAAGAGAGAAAAGTCGAAAGCAAGTGCTCGTTTCAAAACGAGCCTCAATCACGCTAAGAGTATTGGTAATAATGAATTAGCCCTTTCTTGTCTGGAGAAACTGCAAACCATTGCCAAACAAGACCGAAATTATCGTACCGCTTATCAACATAGTCAGGCGGCGGTAGCGTTGCTATCAAGAAGTGGCGGCAAGGCTTCGAGTAGTAGTTCTCAAAAACCTGCCAGCAGTAGCAATAGCGGTGGCGCTAGCAGTGCCGAACTCAAGAAATTACGCGATGATAATATTCGCCTCGCTAGAGATAAAAAAATCTTGAAACGAGAAATCGAAGATATGAATAAGACGCTAGATGCGCTGCAATTAGATAGTGAAAAATACGAAGAAGTAAAAGAAGAATTTGCGCAAGCTAAGGAAAAAGCAGAAAAAGAAATTAATGCCAGAGAAGAAGAATTGGCTAACATTTCCGAAGAAAAAGATAAAATTGAAGCAAGTAAGAAAAGAAGAGACCGACAAATTGCAAAACTCTCCAAAGAGGATTTACAGAAAGAGTTGAAATTGCAAGAAGCACAAAAAGACTTAATGCAAGCGAGCCTTGAAACGGAAAAAAGTCAAAACCTTTCCAAAATATTGGGACTCGCTGGAGCCTTTGCCTTAGCACTAATCCTCTTCATTTTTAGCCGACTTAGATCCAACCGACGAGCAAAGAAAGCACTGGAGGAAAAAACTAAATTAATCGAAGAAGAACGTCAACGGTCAGACGAGTTGCTCCGAAATATCTTACCCGAAGCGATCGCAGAAGAGTTGAAAGAAAATGGGAAAGCAAAAGCCCAAAAATACGACGATGCAACCGTTTTATTTACCGACTTCAAAAACTTTACCCGCGTCGCAGAGAAATTAACACCGGAACAATTGGTACAAGAGTTAGACAATTGTTTTAGAGCCTTTGATTTCATTATTTCGCAGTATAAAATTGAAAAAATAAAAACTATTGGAGATGCTTATATGTGTGCGAGTGGCTTATCGGAACGCAATACCATGCCCAACGACATTATCAAGGCTGGTTTGGAGATGCAAGAATATCTAAACGATATTAAGAAAGAAAAAATCGCACAGGGCTTACCTTATTTTGAAGCACGAATTGGTGTTCACACTGGACCAGTAGTAGCCGGCGTGGTAGGCATTAATAAATTCGCTTACGATATTTGGGGAGATACCGTTAACATTGCGGCCAGAATGGAAGCGAATTGCGAAGAAGGGAAAGTTAATATTTCTGAGTCTACTTTTTCTAAAATACAATACCGATTCAATTGCAATCCGAGAGGGAAAATTGCGGCCAAAAATAAAGGCATGATTGAAATGTATTATGTTAATGGGGAAGTCAACAATTAGACCTAAAACTTGTTTATCAAGAATCCCTTGGTTTCTTTTTTTTGAAACCAACTTCACACTTATCTCGTGTCCCAACTACAAAGGGACCTTGTCCACTGCGTAGCTTATTACGTGATTGACTCCAATACTTTTAAACCTTCATCCGATCATTATTTTAATTTTCAACTATGAGTTTCAAACTAGTTTCTCCTTTCCAACCAACGGGTGACCAACCACAAGCCATCAAGCAACTCGTAGATGGTGTCCAGAAAAATGAAAAAGCTCAGTGCCTACTTGGAGTAACTGGTTCTGGAAAAACCTTTACGATTGCTAATGTGATCAAAGAGCTAGATCGACCAACTTTAGTACTGACGCACAATAAGACTTTAACGGCGCAACTCTACGGAGAATTTCGTGAGTTTTTTCCGGATAATGCCGGTGAGTATTTTGTTTCGTACTACGATTATTACCAACCCGAAGCTTACCTTTCCGTTTCGGATACTTACATTGAAAAAGATTTACAAATCAACGAAGAAGTAGACAAACTTAGACTGCGCGCTACCTCCTCGTTACTCTCGGGCAGAAGAGATATTATCATTGTAGCTTCCGTATCCTGTATTTATGGTATGGGAAATCCTGAAGATTACAAAAAGGGAATTATTCGCATTCATAAAGGACAGCAAATCCCTAGAAATGCTTTCTTGTATGCTTTGGTAGAAATTCTTTATTCTAGAACGGAGACAGATTTTTCGCGAGCTACTTTTCGGGTACGCGGAGATTCTGTAGATATCAATTTGCCTTACGTAGATTATGGTTATCGAGTCATCTTTTTTGGCGATGAGATCGAAGAAATTGAGCGCATTGAAATCAGTTCTGGCGGACGCATCGAGAGTATGGATAACGCGGCGATTTTTCCAGCGAATCTTTACATCGCTCCCAAGGATCGAATGAATCAAATCATTAATGAGATTCAAGACGAAATGACGGCACAGGAAAAATACTTTGATCGCGAAGGTAAAGTCATGGAAGCCAAACGAATTAAAGAACGGGTTACTTTTGATTTAGAAATGATCCGCGAAATTGGCTATTGCAATGGCGTTGAAAACTACTCTCGCTTTTTTGATGGCAGACATCCTGGAACCCGCCCGTTCTGTTTACTGGATTATTTTCCTGACGATTTTTTAATGGTGATTGATGAAAGCCACGTTACGATTCCACAAGTAAGAGGAATGTGGGGAGGAGACCGAGCGCGCAAACTCAACTTAGTCAACTTTGGTTTTCGACTGCCTTCAGCGATGGACAATCGACCTCTAAATTTCTCTGAGTTTGAAACGATGGTAAACCAAGTTGTTTTCGTTAGTGCAACACCGAGTGACTACGAATTAGAACAAACAGAAGGTGTATTGGTAGAGCAGATTGTTCGACCTACGGGTTTACTTGATCCTCCCGTAGAAGTACGTCCAAGTATCAATCAAGTTGATGATTTACTCGATGAAATCAACAAACGCATTGAGAAAAATGAACGTGTACTCGTCACGACACTTACAAAGAGAATGTCAGAAGAATTAGCGAAATATATGGCGAAGCTCAACATTGCTTGTCGTTACATTCACTCCGAAATTGATACGATGGAACGCGTAGAAATTTTGCGAGATTTGCAACTCGGCGAGTTTGATGTTCTAATTGGAGTCAACTTGCTTCGGGAAGGTCTAGATTTACCGGAAGTTTCGCTGGTTGCGATTTTAGATGCCGACAAAGAAGGCTTCTTGAGAAACGCCCGTTCACTCACCCAAACGGCTGGTCGTGCTGCTCGAAATGCCAACGGTCTCGTTATTTTCTACGCCGATAAAATCACCAAATCTATGCGCCACACCATCGACGAAACCAACCGTCGTCGAGAAATCCAAATGGCCTACAACGAGAAAAACAACATTACACCTACAACAGTTAGTAAAACTCGCGAGCAGATTATGAGCAAAGGCTCTATCCTAGATATCCGAGGCGGCAAAACTACTTACGTCGAACCCGAAATGCCAAGCATCGCCGAAGATCCCATCGTGTCTTACATGAACAAAGATCAAATGGAAAAACTTTTAAAACAAACGGAAGATCGCATGAAAAAAGCCGCTAAAGATTTGGACTTCATCACTGCGGCACAACATCGAGATGAGCTATTTGCCATTAAAAAGAAGATGAAGGATAAGTTTGGAATGATGGAGTAAGGAGTTTGTTGCAACAATTTACGCACAGGAATCATTTTAATCCGTTATTGTTTTGTTTTTTATCTAAATGTGCATATATTTGGTCATAGAAGATAAAATTCTGCAGCAAAACCGATTCTATTTTAGCATATTATTGAGGGTTGGTTTTCAAAAAAAGCACTAATAACTATATTCAATCGTACTCCTGACTATTTATAATGACGTTATAAATAGTCATCGCCTATGCGTGTTAATCAACACTTAGTATTGAAAACTATAAGCAAAATGAAAAAAATTCTTTTCTGTCTTTTCTACCTTTTGTCTGGGGTACAGGCTTTTGCACAAGAACCT
This sequence comes from Saprospiraceae bacterium, assembly GCA_045110315.1. Classification (GTDB taxonomy): domain Bacteria; phylum Bacteroidota; class Bacteroidia; order Chitinophagales; family Saprospiraceae; genus CALFBG01. The sequence continues at coordinate 2,178 of JBGCFY010000122.1, read as the reverse complement.
CCCAACGCCACTCTTCCTCCCAATGCTAATAGTTTTAACTATGGTCACTGTTTAGAAGAGGTTCATTTCGGAGGAACGTATGGCACTAACTATCTTGAAATAAGAAAAGATGACAACTCAGGAGATTACCAAAGTCCTCAATTCAAAAAAAACTATCCAATCAATTGTTTAGCTAGTGATGGTACGATCACCAGACAGTCTCCTGTTGCTTACGTCAGTGGGACAAAAGCATCTGTAAAGGCAATTTTTCAAAGCGACTGTGAAAGTTCTTATTATATTCGAGGGTTAGGGCCTAATGTCAATGGCAATCAGGTTATTTTCTCCAAACAAGAAGTAACTCCTGAATCGGGCTATGTTGTCTACGAATTTACTGAAGCTAATATTTCTTTCAAAGATGGAGAAGTTTATTACTGGGAAGATTTTACAATTAGTTGGGAGATTTCAGAAACAGGAGAAGACGATTCTTGGATATATATTGACGAAAGTAAAAACCCACTATATGTGACCCGAAGTCAACCCGAAATGCCTAGCGGACAATTGGGTTATGCGTGGTTTCACACCTTGTTTAAAGTAAGTTGTAAAAATGCGACGACACTTAGCGATCAAAATGAAATCATTGATGCGATCTGGAATAAACTCAAGACGAAATCAGTTATTGCTGCGGATAATAATCAACCTCTAAAATACTATAGTGATTGGCTTGGCTGTGGGAACTCCTTTACGACTGAATCCCTCTTAGCGCTAAATGACGGACAATGTGGAAGCTGGGCTAGGTTTTTTATTGATTTGTTGAAAATACAGAATATAACGCATGCTTCGGTAGAGGATGATTTTTATCATTTTAGTTCTGATCTCGGTCCAGGCTCTGGCTTTTTCGTTAAAGATTGGACCGCAACCACTGGAGTATTAAGTAATGGAAATCCTACCTTTAAATATACTATAATACCGAAGCAAAGTCCTAGTCAGAATTGGTTTTTAGACGATTTCATGGCAAACAATAAATATAATTTCCACTATAGTGATTTAGAAGATAACTTTAACACAATAGGAGGACAAGGACCTACTAATAACCCTCAGTCTATATTCTCCAATCATCAAATAACACAAATCAATGATGCACTAAAAGACCCTTCGTACGGCACGGACTTTTTATCTCTAGATGATATTGAAAATAAAGCTTTATTCGGATACTTTATAATTGTAGAATCCAATTTTGATGAAACTAACTTATTATATGATTTTGATGGTGATGGACAAGGGGATGACCTAAACGGTAATGGAATAATTGAATCATCTGCAGCAGTCCAATTAATTCTCGTTACTACAGATAAAAGTGTATCCTCTTTAATTAGAACACCAAACAGCCCAACTAATCACTAAATAAAATGAAAAAACTAATCTTAATTTTTACACTTTTTTTTATTCTGAATACTTATTGTCGGTGTTATTCACAAGACAGCGCTCTTTCTATTAGTAAGTTGGAATTATCTAGTGAAATGAATTTATACTATCGTAATTTAGAAGAACATGTTGTTGAAAAAAGTCATGATTCAACTAAAACTATTCTTTATAATTTCAAAATGAAAAATACCCGATTTTATAGTTTTCCTCATAACGATAACTTCATCATATTCGATGATTTTATTTTATCTTTAAACATAAAAAAGGATTGCCTGACCTGTAGAGATGAAAAAGAATTCTTCCTGACTCCTTGGATAGTTAGAGTTGAATGTAGAAGCTTAAAGATAAAAGAAACCCAAACCTCCAAGCTACCGTACATCGCTTCTATAAATGCTCTAAATGTTGAAAATAAAAAATCAATATTATACTCCAACAATCAAATCCATTTTGATTTTTTACACTACAAAGAAAAAATCCTGCTCCTACTCCTCGCTGACAATATGCTTTATGTCTACGAAAATGTAGGAGAAATAAATAACAACCAATGGAAACTCCTTAAGGCCTTTCCTTCTTTACTACAAACACCTTTCCGTGGCTACGTAGATCGTTCTGATAAAATTAGTATCCTATTTGATCGTGAAAACATTTTTTCGATCAATTTTGAATACGATTATTTAAAAAGAATTAGGAAAACAATCGATACCAATCAATGTCTATTCTACAACCATAAATCCAAAAGATATAGCTGGATTTCCCAGCAAGAAGCTAATGGATTAA
>JBGCFY010000121.1:0-8837 GCA_045110315.1 Saprospiraceae bacterium | reverse complement strand
ATGGGTAAGGAATTGATAAGCCGTGAAGACATACACCTCCTGCTGAGCATCAATATACCCTTGCAGGTTCAAATGGGTAAGGAATTGATAAGCCGTTAAGACGTAGAACCCTGTCTTTGAATTATCAGTAACTCCAGTTCGAATGGGTAAGGAATTGATAAGCCCTTAAAGCCCAAGACGAATCAAATAAGTTATTGTATATTTGAACCATGAACATCCGTCTAACCAAAGAACAAAAAATCCAAATCCTCAATGCTGATGATGTATACAACATCATGTAGCAAGTACTCCTACGCGAAAACAAAATTCGTAGAAACCAAGAACACTTCTGGGTCATTGGATTGAATAACAATAACAAGATTCTTTTTATTGAATCGGTCAGCCTAGGAGCGGTGAATCGAGTGACGGTAAGTCCACCCAATGTTTTTAGAATGGTAATTTATAAGTTAGCGGTGAGAATGATTTTAGTCCATAACCACCCTAGCGGATCCGTCAAACCCTCAAAGTCAGATTTGGACTGTACAGATAGAATGCTAAAAACGGGTAAGTTAATTGGAATAGAAGTAATCGACCATCTAATTATCTCTGAGACGATTTATACCAGTTTCTCCGATGAAGAATTAATCAAAGAATTAGCAACCTCAGGCTTATACGAAATAATAGATCGAGAAAAAGCAGAATTGAAGAAGTTAACGACGGAAGTTGCCAGAGACAAGGCAAAAGACGAAAGTAAACTCGAAATCGCCAAAAAACTCAAAGCAGAAGGAATGGATGAAAAATTCATCAAAAAAGTAACAGGACTTTATTTACGTCAAATCAGAGCACTAGCGTAAACAAATCCGACCAAAAAACGACAACTTAAAGAACGTTCACAAATTACAAAAGCCTGACAGTCAATTGACTATCAGGCTTTCTTAGTAGCGGAGGCAGGACTTGAACCTACGACCTTCGGGTTATGAGCCCGACGAGCTACCAACTGCTCCACTCCGCGATTTAGGATTGCAAACATACAAGCTTTATTTTTAATAAACAAACCAAAAAAGAATATTTTTCAAAAAAAGAAAGAAATACCCACCTAAAACCCCAAAATCAAAGCCCAATCGCCCCTAATCCAGCAAAATTGACCAAATCCAGACCGTATTCTTGCCTCTTTATAATGCGTTACCCCATAAATTCGTTAATTTCGTGGACGCAAACCGGAGCATCACAACGTTTTATAGCTGCGTTGCTACCCAGAAACAATAAATCGCTTTTAGCACCACGCTGATTAATACTACTTGATTGATTATTGATTAATACCACTTATGAAAAATATACCATTCTCCCCACCCCACATCGACCAAGCCGTCATCGACGAAGTAATCAAAACCTTGCAGTCGGGTTGGATCACGACGGGACCGCGCACCAAGCAATTGGAAAAAGAAGTGGCTAAAATTTCTCACGCAGATAAAGTCATGTGTGTCAACTCCGCCACCGCAGGTATGGAACTCATGCTTCGTTGGTTAGGCGTACAACCCGGCGATGAAGTAATTGTCCCCGCTTATACCTATTGTGCCACGGCAAACGTCGTCATGCACTGCGGCGCTAAACCCATCATGGTCGATATCAAAGCCGATGACTTCACCATCAACCTCGAAAAAATCGCCAACGCAATTACCGAAAAGACCAAAGCAATTATGCCTGTCGATCTCGGAGGAATGCCCTGCGACTATCAAGCAATTCGAGCCTTGGTCAACGATCCCAAAGTACGCGCTAAATTTAAACCCAATACGCCAAATCAAGAAAAATTAGCCCGCATCGCCATCATTACCGATGCGGCACATTCGATCGGTAGTCAGTACCAACAACGTCCCGCTGCAAGCTACGCGGATGCCAGTGTCTTTTCTTTTCACGCGGTCAAAAATTTAACCACGGCAGAGGGAGGCGCGATTAGTTTGCACTTGCCCGACGTATTTGATCCCGAAGTAGTTTATAAAGAATTATACATTCAATCGCTGCACGGACAAACCAAAGATGCCCTAGCGAAGTTTGGCAAAAATGCTTGGGAATACGACGTTACCTCCCCAGGTTATAAATACAATATGCCCGACGTGCTCGCCGCCATCGGTCTCGTACAAATCAAACGCTACGAATCCGAAACCTTGCCGCAACGCCGTTCCATTTTTGACGCTTATACCAAAGCTTTGTCCGCCTACGATTGGGCAGAGTTGCCGATTTACGAGACGGAGGAGAAAGTGTCGTCTTATCATTTGTACTTGCTCCGCATCAAAGGGATTAGCTTGGCGCAACGCAACGCCATTATCGAAGCGATTTTTGCAACGGGTGTTTCCGTCAACGTACATTATAAGCCTTTACCCTTGTTGAGTGTTTATAAAAATTTGGGCTACGAAATGTCAGACTATCCCGTCGCACAAGATTGTTTTCACCGAGAAATTAGTCTGCCCGTATTTTATGATTTGAATCCCGCACAAGTGGATCGAGTTATTCAGAGTGTCGTAGACGCAGTAGAAAAAGTGCTCGGCGCATGATCAAACGAATTTTTGATATGGTCGTGGCAATGGTTATGTTGTGCTTGTTGCTTCCCGTTTTTATCGTCATTGCAGTTTTAATTGCCTGGGAATCTAAGGGCGGCGTTTTTTATCAGCAACAACGCATCGGGAAAGGACAAGTGCCTTTTCCTATTTTAAAGTTTAGAACCATGTCCGTCGGTTCCGATCAAAAAAGTTTGATTACCGTCGGCGATCGCGATCAAAGAATTACGCGTATGGGGTATTTCTTACGCAAATATAAAATTGATGAGTTTCCGCAGTTGTGGAATGTCCTCAAAGGGGAAATGAGTATCGTCGGTCCTCGACCAGAAGTAAAACGCTACACGGATTTGTATACGCCGGAGCAACAACGCGTATTGGAAGTGCGCCCCGGCATGACGGATTATGCTTCTTTCGACTTTATCGACGAAAGCGAGATCTTGGCAAAAAGCAGCAATCCCGAACAAACCTACGTTGAAGAAATAATGCCACAAAAGTTAGCACTCAATTTAAAATACATCCACGATCAAAGTTTTTTGGTTGACCTGAAAATTATTATTAAAACACTTTTAAAAATAATTGGGAAGTAGTTTTTTTATAAACCGCTCAAAAATAACTCAAGCCTTTTTCGCTTATGCTAAATTTACCACGTTGGGGCATCTTAGGAATTGATCTAGTCATCACCGTCATCTCGATCGGGATTGCTTATCTCCTGCGTTTCAATTTTGACATTCCGAGCGAAGAGTTTAAGTTTTTTCAAATTGCGATTCCGCTTATTTTTGTGATTCGCCTCGCTAGTTTTTTTATTTTTAAAACTTATGCTGGCGTTATTTTCCATACAAGTATCGAAGATGCCCAACGCATTTTTTATGCTGTTACAAGTGGAAGTGTTTTTCTCTGCGCACTCACGCCCTTAGTCGCTCCGTATCTAGATTACCACATCATCCCCTACTCTATTATTATCATCGACTATATCTTGATGATTTTCCTCATGGTCGCTTTTCGAGCTTTTATCAAAGTGATGTACATGGAGTTGCGCAACGTCCACAAAGACAAAAAAAATGTTATCATCTACGGCGCAGGGATGCAAGGTATTATGACCAAAAAAACCTTGGATCGCGACATGGGCGCCAACTACCACGTTAATGCTTTCGTCGATGATAATATCAACTTGCGAAAAAAACGTTTACTCGGCATCGAGATTTTTCCAGCAAAACACCTCGAACGATTACTACTTTCTTCCCAGCCCGATATCATGATTATTTCTACGCTCAATATTCCCGCTGAACGTAAGCAGGAGTTAGTAGAACTTTGTCTGCGCTATCGCGTCAAAGTACTCAATGTTCCCCCGATGGATAAGTGGATCAACGGAGAGTTGAGCTTCAAACAAATCAAAGCAATCCGCATCGAAGATTTGCTCGAAAGAGCGCCCATTAAACTCAACTTTTCTAACATCGAAAAGCAACTGAATGGTAAAACGATTTTAATCACCGGAGCCGCAGGTTCCATCGGTAGCGAAATCGTGCGACAAGTTGTCCAGTTTAATCCCAAAAAAATTATTCTCCTCGATCAAGCCGAAACGCCACTCTACGAAATTGATCTAGAGATTAGAAATAATTTCACCTTCTGCAATTACGAAACGGTCATCGGTGATGTTCGCAACGAAGAAAGAATGCGCAACGTGTTCCGTAGCTTCCACCCTGACATTATCTACCACGCAGCAGCTTACAAACACGTGCCACTGATGGAACACAATCCTTCGGAAGCTATTCTTACGAACATCAAAGGCACCAAAGTGATCGCAGATTTAGCCGTGGAATTTGAAGTAGAAAAGTTTGTACTCGTCAGTACCGATAAAGCCGTAAATCCCACCAGCATCATGGGCGCGTCTAAACGGGTTGCCGAAATTTATATCCAAGCCTTTAATAGTAGTATCGCCAATCAGCAAAGAGCAACCAAGTTTATCACAACTCGTTTTGGAAATGTTTTAGGTTCCAATGGTTCGGTCATTCCTTTATTTAAAAGACAAATCGCGGAAGGTGGTCCAGTCACGGTAACGCATCCAGATATGACGCGTTTTTTCATGACAATTCCCGAAGCTTGCCAATTGGTTTTGGAAGCAGGCGCGATGGGACAAGGTGGTGAAATTTATGTATTTGACATGGGTGCTTCTATCAAAATTTTAGACCTTGCAAAGCGCATGATCAAATTATCGGGCTTGACACTCGGCACCGATATCCACATCGCTTACACAGGCTTGCGTCCCGGCGAAAAGCTCTACGAAGAATTACTTAACGTCGCCGAACACACCAAACCAACGCACCACAAAAAAATTATGATTGGCGAAGTACGACAATACGATTTTGAAAAAGTCAAATCCGATATTGAGTTACTCATCGCCCTTTTTAAATCACAGAACAACAAGAAGCTCGTCCGACTCCTCAAAGATCTTATTCCAGAGTACAAGAGTAATAATTCTATTTTCGAACAATTAGATCAGTAGTCTTTGAAGTTTATATTCTTTTTTCCCTTGACGGAAAATAAGTTTTAGATTCAATCTTTCCTGCTCCCCCAGTTCAACTATTCTAAGCTTCGTACTTCCGATCTATTTTCCCAATAACTTACCCACTCAATCCAAGCAAATTAGCCTAAAAATGCTTACTTTTGTGGCGAAATTTGTTTATCCAAAATAAAACCAAAGTTGTCAGAGTTGATTCGCAAGTAACTCCGTCAAGTTTTAATTAAAAAAAATACAACAATGAAAGAAGTCTATATCGTCTCTGCTGTCCGTACCCCAATGGGAAGTTTCGGAGGAGTCTTTGCCAATATCTCTGCCACTACCCTCGGCGCAACAGCCATCAAAGGAGCACTCAAATCTGGAAAAGTGCGGAGCAATCTCGTACAAGAAGTATTCATGGGAAATGTTTGTTCTGCCAACTTAGGACAAGCTCCCGCACGCCAAGCAGCCATCGCAGCGGGCATCGGCGTCAACGTTCCTTGTACCACCGTTAATAAAGTTTGCTCTTCGGGTATGAAGTCGATTATGTTTGGTGCGCAAAGCATCATGACAGGACAAAATGATATCGTCGTTGCGGGTGGAATGGAAAGTATGTCTAACATTCCTTTCTATTTACCAAAAGCACGTTGGGGAATGAAATTCGGTCAAGGTGCCGTACTCGACGGTTTACAAAAAGATGGTTTGACGGATGTTTATGGCAATATGCCAATGGGCGTTTGTGCAGACAATACGGCTAAAAAATATGATATTTCGCGCGAGCAACAAGATGCTTATGCCATTCAATCTTACGAGCGTGCTGCTGCCGCGACACAAGATGGTTCTTTCGGTGGAGAAATCGTTGGCGTTCCTGTTCCACAAAGAAAAGGAGATCCAATCATCGTAACGGAAGATGAAGAATACAAGCGCGTAAAATTTGAAAAAGTACCGCAACTGCGACCTGCTTTTACCAAAGATGGTACCGTTACGGCGGCCAATGCTTCTACGATCAATGATGGTGCATCTGCCTTAATCTTAGCCAGTGCAGCAGCCGTTAAAAAATACAAATTAAAGCCAATCGCAAAAATCTTATCTTTTGCAGATGCTGCACAAGAGCCAGAATGGTTTACTACCGCGCCTCCTTTGGCAGCGAAAAAAGCAATGAAGTTAGGAAAAGTAAAAAAATCGGATATCGACTTTTACGAAGTGAACGAAGCTTTTTCCGTAGTGACCATGGCCTTCAATCACGAAATGAAATTGAAAGAAAATAAAGTAAACGTATTTGGTGGTGCCGTAGCGTTAGGTCACCCACTTGGTGCTTCGGGCGCTAGAATTGTTACGACCTTGTGCAATGTTTTGCAACAAAAAGAGGGTAACATTGGACTAGCTGCAATCTGTAATGGTGGCGGTGGTGCTTCTTCGATGATTATCGAACGCGTTTAAATTTTTCCTTCGAGGGTAGACGGCTAATCTGAGGGTTGATCGTCTACCCTTTTCTTTTTTGGCAAGTAATAACTTTAATCCTTTCAATATGCTTGCGTTTCTCCTTCTTTGTTTCTTGGGATTGTTTAGTTGTACCTCCACACCAACGAAGATTCCAGCAACTCCCATTACCACTTCTACATTACCTTTTCAAGATACGATCCGCTGCGAAACGATTCGTTACCGCAAAAAATATTTTGATGTTGTCTACGTCGATCTACGAAAAGATGCTTTGCAACTTTACTGGCGCGATACGACGGGAAAACCACTGCGTAGTTTAGCCAAGCTCAAGAATCTATTTGCACAACAAGGACGCCGTTTACGATTTGGAATGAATGCCGGAATGTATTTAGAAGATCGTTCTCCGCAAGGTTTATACATCGAAAATGGAAAAGTAATCAAGCCAATCATTCCGCCTAAAAATGGCTACGGTAATTTTTATTTACAACCGAATGGTATTTTTTATTTCAGTGGTGACAGCGCCAATGTTTGTACAACGGAGCAGTACCTTCAGCGTTCCATCAACGCCAACTATGCAACCCAATCGGGACCAATGCTAGTCATTGATCAACAACTACATCCAGTCTTCGTCGAAGGTTCCAAAAATTTGAATATTAGAAATGGCGTGGGAGTAATTTCGGCGCACGAATTGGTTTTCGTGATTTCTCAGCAAGAAGTTAATCTCTACGATTTTGCCATGCTCTTCAAAGAAAAATTACATTGCACGAATGCGCTGTATTTGGATGGGTTCATTTCTCAAGCCTACCTTCCTCGCTTAAATCGAAAACAGCTCGGCGGTAATTTCGGCGTAATGATCGGGTTATAAAAAATTGAAATAAAATAACTCAATCCGCTAAGTGCGATAAATTAAACGTATCAAAATTATTAAAAAAAGTCCTGCAAATTAATCCTATAAATTACCATCAAACCTAAAGATGACACAACGCGGTAAAGGATAAAATCAAGTAATAAATTAAAGATTTAGTTGTCACTTCGCTGGAGTTCACCAAGCATATTATTTAGCCTTATAATTAAAGTATTACGCTGCTCGCGCTTGGAAAAGAAATAGACTTTTTATTACCAACCTTTTATAAAAACGCTTTTATAGCTCTGTCTAAAATTTTGCAACTTATGGTTGACTATATTGTTTTTCCACCCTGTAAAAATCACAATTTGCATAAAATCCCAGCGGGATGAAACCTTCGTAAAAATAGAAATCTAGCGCCATTAAAGTTCCGTAGGTGCGAAACCATTTGTTTGCAGACTTGGTACTTAACTATTTCCCCTTCCCTTCCAATAAAACCAAAATCGTGTAAAACATGATTTTAAAATCTAAACCCAAAGACATATTTTCAATGTAGAGCACATCAAATTTTAAGCGTTGCAACATCTCGGGAACACTCGAAGCATATCCATACTTGACCATTCCCCAAGAAGTGATACCCGGACGAACTTTCAGTAAATGTTTGTAATGTGGAGCCTGTTTTACAATTTGATCAATATAAAATTGGCGTTCCGGTCGAGGACCAACCAAAGACATTTCTCCTTTCAAAACATTCCAAAATTGTGGTAATTCGTCTAAGCGAAATTTACGCATCGTTTTTCCCCACGGCGTAATTCGATTATCTTTTTCGTGCGACAGTTGTGGTCCAGCAGCTTCTGCATCAACAAACATTGATCGAAATTTATAAATGGTAAAAGGTTGACCATTCAGACCAATTCTTTTTTGGTAAAAAAACAAGGGACCATCTGAGGATAAACGAACGCGAATCATGATGTACAAGTACAATGGGAACAATACCACCAGCATAAACGACGAAGCCAAAATATCCAGTAAGCGCTTCACCAATTGTTGCCAGCGAGGCATTAAGTCTTGTTTGATTTCAATCAAAACCGCGCCGTACACGTGATTCATTTTTACGGTGCCCAACATAATATCGTACATATCCGGGATAATTTTCACTAAAACCTGATCCCCAAAATCAAACAAAATATTCATAATTTCGCGTAAGCGATTGTGCTCCGAAGTTTCAATCGCCACAATCACTTCTTCTACCGCGTTCTCCTTAATCACTTTCCCCAAGTGCTCAATTTTCCCAAGCTTGGGTAAATGCAAACGCAATTCATTTGTGCTTCTACCATTACTATCAATGAAGCCAATAAACTTATTACCAAGTCCTTTTTTCAAGCCAGCAATTTCTTCGTATAGTTCTAAAGCGTTTTGGTTTCCACCAATAATGATCGTATTGTAACTGACCAAGCCCGCTTTCAAACGCCGACTAGCCCGCGTCAATAAAATCATCCGTACAATTGCAGTAAAGCTAAAGTGTAAT
>JBGCFY010000120.1:0-15774 GCA_045110315.1 Saprospiraceae bacterium | reverse complement strand
CCCGTCTTAAGGTCAGAAATTGTTTTGTGCAATAACTTACTATCTGGAATTAATTCTGCCAAAGCCGATTCGTAAATCTGGTCGTGGCGGAAGTTGACATTGCTTGCATCAAAACTACTTGATTTTATATCTGCTAACATAATTTCCATCAAAGCATCTGGCAAGTAAAAGTCCAGTCCCGTCATGATGTCAAAACTTTCTTTGATCGCAGGATCTTCTTTCAAACTCGTCACCATTCTTCCCGCTGCTGCAATTTCAAAGTGAGATAAAGCACTACAGAAATCAAATTTACCTTCCGCTATAATTTTTCCATCTGTATTCGAGAAACTCATTAAATTGCCATATTTGACCTTGCTTACAATGCGCAAAGAATCACCAAATCGAAACTCATCTGCTTCCTCTTCGAAACGCAATAATCCTTTGGCTTTAAAAACTGCACGATCTTTTCGAAAGCCCAAAGGCATGAGTAAACGAGGATACAATTTAGCATCCATCTCATTACTCAAGAAAACACCCGTGAATAAAGGCTGACCATCAAAGTTCTTAGGTTCGTCAAACTGTAAGGTTAGGTCTTTTTTGTCTCCTTTGCTACTTACCGAAAACCATTGTCGACCGATCATCTTAGGGGCATCTAATTTTGCAAAACCATCAAATTGTAAATTCTGCTCCTCTGCACTCAAGCTAATCTTTCCTCTGAACTCTGTTTTTAAATCAATATAAAAATGATCATTTTCTTGTACTTCTCCCGTAGCTCTAGTTACAGAAATCTTTTCACTCCGCTTTCCTTTTCCAGAAGGCGTACCAATGATATTTGCTAGTTCGAATTCCTGCTTTTTATCACCAATGTTATACTCATAAAAGCCACTTGCTTCGTACGCTTTTTTTCCCGTGATGGTTACCGTTGCCCGATTGATGACGTGGTATTTGTTTTTTTGATTCGCTACAATTTTAGCATTTTCCAGTTTCGTAATTTTACCACCCGATTCAACATCTACTTTTTCATCTGCGGGAAAAATCAATGCATCTGCTACTTCAATATGTTCAACCCCGCCAATTAATAACGCATTCGTACGCAAATTATACAATGCCGTTTTGCCTTCAAAGCTCAACGAATCTTGGGTTTCATCCAAGGACAAAAACTGACCACTTCTACCTTCTACCGCTTTAAAAGTGATTAACTCTTCCCGCATATTCCAATCAAATTCGTTCATCGAAGTTTTGTAGCGATTGTACGGAAGAATGGTTGTAATCGTATCCGAGTTAGCTCTTACCGTTCCAATCATATTGTCAAAATCCATTTTGCTATAGACATTCGTTGTATGTAAAGCCAAATGATCTAAACCACTAACTTTAATCTTTACGTCCGACGTATCTGCTTCTGCACTAAACGCACCGAGTGAAAATAAGTCAGAATAAACATTTCCTATTTCCCAATTAAATACCCCACGGGCTTTCACGCCATCTGGTGTAAGAATCAAGGTCTCTTCAATCGTGTATCCTGGCTTTTGAAAAAGCTCAAAAGGACCCGCCGATGAATGCAAATACATACTATCTTTCATTGGACGCCAGTCTACCGAAACTTCCTGACCAATAATTTTAGGTACTTGAATATTGCTAGACCGATCTTCTGATAATTCAAATTTCTGCGCACTGGTAAGGCATTGCTTCGGTTTGAAAGTAATTTCTTTACCTTCTAAAGAAGCCCAGAGATACGTAAGATTCCCTTTGCCTAAAAGACCACTATTACTCAAACTGATTGCGCCGTGATATCTCCCTTTACCAAAGTAAATAGGATAACCTCTCTCTGGCGACTGATGAACAAAACCAAGCGACTTATCTTCTTCTTGTACTAAAAGGGTTTCTTTCAAGGTAGGAAAAATGCCTGCAGAATAAAGCTTTCCTTTAAAACGCAAATCCTTTTTTTCTAAGTTGTCCAAGTTATTAAGATGAAATTCATCTAACATAAAGAAAAAAGAATCTCGCTTGTAACAACCGTCCAGAATATCTTCCCGATCGTAAAAGACAAAGCACGGGCCACTCGAATTAAATGCTGGAAACATCGCAATTTTTTCTTTACCCGATTTATTACTCGGCGCATCAATCAAAATATTTCCATTGGTATGCTCTAGACGAGAACCAATGGATACCGTTTGTGCTTTACCATTGATCGCTGCTGTTTCTCCAGGAATAAAAAGATCAAAATAACGTACCGAATCCAAGTCTAGTGAAAATTGATCGTAATTAAATTGGAATTGTTTTCCTTCAAAACGCGTATTCCCCGCAAATAAACTTCCTCCAAAAACCATATTCCGATTCTTTTGTAGCGTAATTTTTTGGTCGGACGGTTTTGCAGCAACGTGTCGCCCGTGACTAAATTCTAACGCTGCTACGTCATTGATCAAAATATCTTTTGCTTTTAGGTTAAAGTGCGCGTTAGTTCGGTTAGAGTTAGATACAAATTTTATTACATCATAATCCGTTTTACCAACATTTGCATCCGCATAGTGAAATACTTTATTTTTAACTTCTACGAGCTGGCGATCTTTATAATAATTAATGTATCCCTCGGCGAGTAGTTCGTATAAAAGGCTTTGAATGTTTTGAATATCAAAAGCAGGATTCAATTTTTTAGCAAGTTTGTCCGCTTCAAAAATTCGCGTTTTTTCTTCTTCGGCGATCAACTTCAAAGTAGCAATTGGATTGGTACTCGCTACGTTTTGTAATCTCCGAAAATCTCTTACATCAAAGTAGTTGAACGATTCAAAAGTTACATTTTGGCTTTCATTACCCGCACTGAATCGCTTTTGATTGATTACCATCGAATCGTTTTCTAAAAACCAATCCAACTTATCACTATCAATATAGATTTGATGATAAGAGTTATAAAATGGATTTCGATCACTCCCCCGCTTTCCACGAGCAAGGTTTAATTCTTTCGTTTCTAAATTGAATTTTAAATTAACAGAAGGATGATACAGCGAGTCAATTCCAAAATAAAGCGTCGCTTCCATTTGCTTACCAACGATTAAGTCCGTGCCTTTCATCGTCATTTCTTGTGCGGCACCTTTGAACATTAACTTTCCTTGCTCTCTAATTTCTATTTCTGCTTTTGCCAGTTCACTACCAAAACCATAAATTGTTTTCCCTTGCATTCTAAAACCACCTCGGTAGCTAACACCTTCTCGGAAAGTTTTGATGTGGAGCGTACTATCCGCAGACTGAAATCTAGGGTAAGAACTTTCTTTTGATTTATTTCCAATTACGATTTTATCTTGAAGACTGCCAGCGATAGGTCCTGTTGGAAAAATAGCCGGATAATGCAATTTGGCATTTTTAATTTGGTACAAAGCTTTTTCGGGCTTGAAACTATATTTGTCTAGACTAGCGTACACCGTTTCCAATCCTGCTTTCGCCCAGCTTACCTTGCCGCCCTCTCCTTGCCAAAGACCAGAAAGTGGAAAGAATAAGCCTGAAGTTTCGTTAATTCTAATTTCAAATTTCTTTTTGCGTACGCAGACCAAGTTAGTTACAGCAACGGTCACACAAGGCTTTTCTTCGTGTATCTTAAAATCAAATGCTTTCGATTCGACGAACCAAGAAAAACCTGACTTGGAATATTTTAAGAACTGCCCTTCGATGAAAGTAGTAGAAAACTTTAACAGCTTTGCAAAAGTTCTAGCCTTCGTTTTGGAAGCTAACATTTGCGCTAGCATTAAATGCCAATTGATTAACTGCTCTTGCGACAACTCGTGTTCTTTAAATTGATTGAGACAACTTAAATAGGCACCAAAATGTGGAGAAGCTTTAAGCTTTCGCTCCACCATCTGATTGCAAAGTAGATGAATTTGTTCAAACTCTTCGTCTGAGAAGGCATCGTTCGTAAAGTGTTTTCGGAAAATTTTAAACGTACTGGAAAGTTTGTTATTCTTTTTTGCGTTGATGAAATCATCTAATTCGCTAATAAACTTACTTTTTTCTATCGAAAACCGAATTGTTCCCGTAGAAACGGCAGCATTCAATAAAGTCATTGTACAAGTCAGCCAGATGAGCGTGCAGCAAAGCTTTTTCATGGTTAGGTTAGGTTTTGGGTAATCAAATTGTAAGATTCGCGGAGGGAAAGGAGGGAAAAGAAAAAGGGGGGGGGATTTGATCGGAAATAACAACTTAACGCTTTAAGAAAAGTTAATTACTATATATCCGATCAAACAAACGATAAGGTATCTTTTTGTCATGTTAGGTAATAGACGATCGAAAGGCTATTCAAGCCTCATAAATGGATCAAGCCTAAAACGAGATTTTAAGCAGCAATTCTTTTATACGAAAGAAAAACTACTCGATAGTTTAAGAATAATATTACAACGGGGAGCAACGATGATTAAAGCGAGAATAAGTTAGGAGGAGTATTCTTGTGGTAATCGATGAATATTATTGGAGGTTTTGTAAGTTGTAAGTTTCTTTAAATTGTATATACAAATCTACGATAAATTTGGCAAGTATAAATACCCAAAAAAAGGTAAATATCAAGTAGCATAATTAACAGATATGAAAATGGGAAAATTGTGGAAGCTCACTAGCTTCAATCCAATTCAGACAAGAAGAGGAAATAAAAAAGCATAAACAACCACACCAAGACGAGTAGTATACTTTAAAGGAGCAGCTTAAGTCAATTCCTTCAAGTTCTTTGTTCGTGCATTTTCGAGCAGCGCTTTTTGCAAATCAAGCTCCGTAATTAAGCGCGTAGCCGGAAATAGAGATTGCACTTTATCTTTGTACTGAACGATTTCTCTTTCGTAATAATTCGTCACAGTTGCTGCTGCACCGGGAGAAAATACAAACATAAAGTCCGTCGTCGTTCTCAACTCCGCCACACTTTCCAAAATCAAATCATAGCGTTGACTTTCACTAACGAATAAAACTGCCCCTAATTGAATAATCCCTCCAGGCAGAGTATATTCTAGCGAATAAGCCGTTAAAGGTGTCCAAGGAATCGCTTCCTTGATGGTGTAATTTAAGGATTGCAAGTGAGCGACTAGCAACGTCCCTTTTTCGCTTAAACTTAAGGTTTCAAATTTTGAACGAAGCCAATTGCTGAGTACTTCCTCCGTTTGCTGGGCGAATGTCTTATTGGGATAAGCCTGCAATAATTCGTCAGTAATTGTCACTGACATCGTACTCGGTGTAGCGGTAAGATTAAAAATATCGGGCGCTTGAATTTGATAGTCTGCAATCGAAGCAAGTGGCGCTTTCCAATGTGCAGGTCCTGCGCCTGCCACTACCGTCACCACCGCTTCCAGAACTTCCTGCATGGTTCCTCCAGCATCTACCACTACGATATTTTCGTCTCTTGTAGTTCGTAAAAATTCAATTGCCGATAAATATTTTTGACGTGTATTCGATAAGTCCGTTTCAAATAATTCTTGCGGCTTATTTCGAATTTTCATTCTTTCGTAGCAAACCTCATTACTCACATTCATAAAAATGGTGAGATCGGGTTTCCTTGCATTCCGACTAACGCTCATCACATCTGCAAAAGAAAAATCGTCGTTAGATTGATATACCAACGAAGAAAGGTAGTACCGATCACAAATTACAATGCGTTCCTCTCCACCAGACAGCCAAGGATTAATTTCTCGGCTACAATGATCCAAGCGATTTGCCGCAAAGGCAAGCATCAGCGTTTCGTGCGAAAAATGGGTGATTTTCTTTTCTAGTACTTGTCGGATATATAAACCACCACCAGAAGGATCGTGTGGCTCAAAGGTCAACTTGACGCTTTGCTTGAGCGCAGTCTGTAAAAAGTATACCAGTTGTCTGGCAATAGAAGTTTTGCCAGATCCATCTAGCCCTTCAACGACAACAAACAAGGAATTATCATCCATGCGAAATGATTTATGCTGCTCCGACCAAAACCTATTACTGATAGAAGCGGATTGTAAAAATCCAAATATAAGATAAAACTGCGAAGTTGTTTTGAAATGATGTTAGAAATTGATCTCACCAGAATCTCTAAATAAAAAAGCGGGTTGAAAGACCAATAAAAGACTCTCAACCCGCTCTTCGAAGTGTGAAATACACGGCTTGCGTATTTCTAATATTTTTTATAAAAAACTACTTTCTTGCTTCTTTTGCTCGATTAACAAACATACTCGCCGAACTTTGGTTGACTTCTTGAATTTCATACAATTCTCCGTCGTCCATTTTGATCGCTTTTTCTTTCTTCTTCAAATTCAAAACTTCATCGTTATAGGCTTGGTTGTTAGAAACCGTACTCAGAACACCTTGCTTATATCCAAAGAAGTAATAATTTTCACTGGGTGATTTGATGTAAATATAAACGCGATCATCTCCATTCGATGGCATTTTGAATTCTACGTGGCAAGTCAACATTTTATTGATCGTCTGTCCGTTGATTGCGCCCACACCTACTTTATTTTCGGTAGATACAAAAGATTGGTATTCTGGATTCCACTTCATCACCAACTGGCTAAAGAAAATGGTAGAACCAAAACCTTTCTTTGGAATATCAAAATCATCCGCTTTAAAAGCACCGATTGTACGCGCCAACAAACGAGTATCGTCGATCAATTCTGGTAATGCTTTTTCAAAAGTCTTATTCTTTTTAAAGCTAACATTTTGCGCATCAAAGCTACTTGATTTAATATCATTAATCATAATCTTGATTAACTTATCTGGAATCACAAAGTCAACCATCGCCATCAAGTCCAATTTTACGGGAGGAGCAATCCCCGAACTATCACCTTCCACTTTAAACTGAGTCGTAGCAACCCCCGCAGATTTAACCTTGACGTAATCCAAACCAGAACCAATACTAAACGTTCCTTCTGCCGTTACAGCGCCCGTACGGTTAGAAAAGGTTAATTTATTTCCTCTTGCTGCTCCCGTAGCAATCTTTAAAGAATCGCCAAACATAAATTGATCGGCGGCTTTGTCGTATTTGAATAAACCTTTTGACTTAACCGTTTCTTCTTCTTTTTCCTTAATAAAACCGAATTCATCTTCCTCTTCCTCCTCTTTTTTCTTCTTCTTTTTCTTTTTCTTGGATTGCTCCGATTCCACAATCATTCCTTTAGCTTCGAGGATCACACGATCTTTTCTAAAAGTCAATGGCATCATTACACTAGGATACAAGTCTGCCGTTTGTTTACTCAAAAACAAGCCGGTTCGCAACGGCGAACCATCGTAATTTTTGGGAACATCATATTCGATGGCTAAGTCATTTTTATCCGCTTCACTACTCACCGAAAACCATTGCTTCCCAACGAGTTTATCTGCATCTAATCGAGCAAAACCGTCAAATTGTAGATTCTTAGATTTGGCGTTAAGGCTAATCTTTCCTCTAAACTCCGTTTTGTGATCAATGTAAAAATGGTCTTCTTCCTTTACCTCTCCCGTTGCTCGTGTCGCCGTTTCCTTGGTACTCGAATTTCCTTTTCCAATTCGCTGACCAATGATATTCGCAAATTCAATTTCTTGCTTTTTGTCCCCAATATTATATTCGTAAAACCCACTCGCTTCGTAAAGCTTCTTTCCTCTGACGTTGACCGTCGCTCGGTTAATCACGTGGTACCTACTTTTCGTATTTGCGATAATCTTCGCATTGTTTAAAGTCGTCATGATACCTCCCGACTTAATCTCAACGTCGCCCGTCTCCGTATAAATCAAAGCGTCGCAACTCTGAATAAAAGGTACGCCTCCAATTTTCAACTCATTATTTTTTAAATCGTAGAATGCGGTTTTACCTTGGTAGGACAAAGAATCTTGATTGGGATCAATGGAAAGGAAATTTCCTAATTTGTTTTCTTCGGATTCAAAAGTAATTGTTTCCTCTTTCATGTTCCAAGTAAATTCGTTGAGCGAAGTCTGATACTTATTATAAGGCATCGTTGTCATCAACGAATCAATATTGGATTTAAAACGACCGATTTGTTGATCAAAATCTACATCGCACAGTAAGTTCTCATTATCAAAGGCCAAATCATCCGACCCGAACGTTCGGATTTTCAAACTTGCTGTATCCGCATAAGTTGAGTAAGCGCCAAAAGAGAACAACTTAGAATTCATGTTCGCTTTGTCCCAGTTAAACAGACCATCGCCTTTCAAACCACCCGGCGTCAAAATCAACGCACCTTTTAGCGTATGATTATTATCTTTAAACAACTCAAAAGGTTTTTCCTTCGTCCGAATGTACATGCTATCTTTATAAGGCTTCCAGTCGATTTTTACATCCAAACCTAAGGTCTGTGGATATTGTGGATCTCCCGTTCGATCTTCATCCAAATTAAATTGTTCTGCCGTACTTTGGAAACGCTTTGGTTCAAATACGATATCCTCCGAATCAATCGAAGCACCGAGGTAAGTTAAGTTTCCATTGCCTAAGAAACCTTTATTACTCAAGAATATTTTCCCTTTATAATTTCCTTTACCCATGTAATTCGGATATCCTTCCGCCGGCGTATTCGTTTCAAAACCAAAAGAATCATCATCTTCTTGCAAAACGATTACTTCTTTAAACTTCGGAAAAATGTTTGCTGAAACCATATTTCCTCGAAAGGTAAGATCGTCGCGTGTATAAGCATCCAAACCATTAAAGTTGAACTTGTCCAATTCAAAATAAAAGGAATCTCTTTTGTACGCACCATTTTTAGTCTCTTTGTAATCGTAGTAGACGTAAGAAGGTCCCGTTGTATTATAAGAAGGAAACATTGGAATATCTTCGTTCCCCGATTTATTGTTGGGTGCATCAACGAGTAAAACGCCCGTAGAGTGCTCTACCCGAGATGCGATAGAAACAGAAATTGGATTGTCATTTTTATCTTTGGCTTCGGTTGGAATAAAGAAATCCCAATACCGAACGGAGTCTAACGTAATTTCATTTTGATCGTAATCGTAGTGAAAATCTTTTCCTTGGATGGTCGTGTATCCCGCAAAGAGTTTACCATCAAATTCCATATTTCGGTTCTTTTGCAGAATGACCTGATCGTTCGTTGGTTTCAAGGCTACCTTTTGGGTTTGACTGAATTCAACGTTTTTAACATCATTGGTCATGATTGAATTGTCTTTTAAAGAAAAGACCGCATTCGTATCATCCGTTTTAGAAATGATTCGCAAGTAATCAAAATCTACTTTCTTTTGACTGGCATCGGCGTAGTGCGCTACTTTATCTTTCAACTCCACCATTTCTTTATCGCTATTGTAATCAATAAATCCTTTGGAAACTAAATCGTACAATAAACTCTGAATACTAGAAACGTCGAACCTAGGATTAAGCTTTTTAGCAATCAACTCCGCAGGAAGGAAATTTGTTCCTTCTTGATCTGCCACCAACTTCATCGTAGCAATCGGATTAATGGTAGAAATATTCTGTAGGCGTTGGTAATCTCCTTCGTCAAAAAATTTCAAAGATTCAAACGTTGCTTTTTTTCCTCCTTTACCGAAGCTCAAACTTTTTTTACCAATTACGATAGAATCTCGATTCATCAGCCAATCAATATTTTCTGCGTCGATGTTGACTTGGTGCAACGAGTTGAAAAATGGATTTCGATCACTTCCCCGTTTTCCTCGGTAGAGGCTCAAATCTTTATTGGCAATATCAAACTTCAAATTCACCGAAGGGTGATAAATAGAATCTTGCCCAAAGTAAATCGTAGAGCGTACGCCTTTTCCGACAATCTTCTCTCCTTTCCGAATTACGAAAAGTTCCGAAGCACCTCGATAGGCAACTTTATTAGATTGATCTCGAATAGAGATTCGTGCTTTATTCACTTTACTACCAAAACCGTATACCGTAGAACCGTGCAAACGGAATCCACCAACGTAGGATAAGTCTCCTCCAATATTATCAATTGCAAGAATACTATCTCTAGATTCGAATCGAGGATAGGAACCTTCCGTCGCTTTATTTTGAGTCAAAATTTTATCGCGCAAACTTCCTACAATGATTTGATTTGGAAACAAGGCAGGGTAATGTAGTTTGGCTTCTTTTACTTCGTAAAGACTTTTATTAATTTCAAATTCATATTCTCCGAGTTCACAAAATGCTTCCTCCCCTTTCTCTTCCTTTTTCCAAATAGATTTTCCACCTTTCCCTTTCCAAATCTTTGCAACCGGATAAAAACTACCGCTCGTTTCGTGAATAATAATTGAATCTTTTTTGCGCTTACCAATTAAATCTAGTTTTTGGTATTCAATGACCGGAACGTCATTTTCGTATTTGAGCGTGTAATTTGCATTATTGGTATACCAAGAAACACCCGACTTCGAATACCGTAGTGCTTTCTTCTGGAAGAAATTGACTGAGAAGCCTAGAAACTCTTGGTAGGGTTTCAATTTTCGATTCTTAATACCGCCTAAGATTTGATCTAAAATTTTGTGCCAGCGAATGAAATGCTCGCCGCCGTTTTCGACAGTTTTCAAAACGAGTAAACAATCTACGTAGCGCAGAAAATAAGGAGAAGCCTTCATTTTTAGACCAAGCATCGTATTACTAGTTGTACGAATGGTATTGAGTTCTCCTTCCGTAAAGCTTCCTGCTTTGTATAAATCTTCGAAAGCCTCAAAAGCATCTTCCATTTTGGATTGCTTACTTGAGGTCATGAATTTTTCAAACTGATCCAGAAATTCACCAGAATCTGCCGAAAATTCAGTTATTTTTTGTGCTTGTACCAGCGAAGCAGTTAGCAAAACCACCGAGAGGAGTAAAAAAATTCTTTTCAACATGCTGTAATTTAAATTTTAAGTGATGAAGCAGCCACTTCCCTACTTCTATATTTTAAGATTCAACCTAAGGTTGATCCTTAGTACATTCTAAACTATTGCTTTGTCAAAATTTGGCAAAGCCATTCGTTACGACGCATCGAATTACTGATGATAAATCCATGTTCTTTTGCCGTAGTTTCTACCAAAGTTTGATCTTCAATTCTAAAACCCGAAATCATCAACTGACCACCCGTAACTAACATTTCATATAACGCGGGGAGAGAAGCCAAAATTACATTGCGATTGATATTCGCTAAAATAAGCTCAAAGCCTTTTTCTTCAACTACGTTCAAATCTCCTTGCTTCACTTCAATGTTGCTAATCTGATTGATTTCCGCATTTTCAAGCGTATTTTCGTAAGAAGCTTCCTCTATGTCAATCGCCAAAATAGGATTTGCCCCCAACTTTGCCGCCAAAATGGCTAAAATGCCCGTTCCACAACCATAATCCAAGACATTTTTATCTTTCCAATCTAAACCACGCATGGATTTAATCATGGAATAAGTAGTCTCGTGGTGCGCCGTTCCAAAAGCCATTTTAGGGTTGATAATCAGCTCTTGTTCCACGCTCCCATTTCCTTCGTGGAAGTCTGCCCTTACCAAACAAAAATCGTCGATTAAGATCGGTTTAAAGTTAGCTTCCCAATCTTTATTCCAATTCTGGCTTGGCACCAGTGTTTTCTGGTAATCAAAAGGAAATTGAGCTTTTAATGCTGATATTTCTGTTAAGAGTTCCTCTTTTAATAAGGCTTTAGGCAAATAAGCGTATAAAGCATTTTCTTCTTCTTCAAAACAATCAAAATCAAGCTGTCCCAAAAAAGCCAGCAAAATCTCGTATGATACTTTCGCATTAGTAAATTCAAATTTGTAATAATCCATGTCAATCGTATTTTCCGTGTATACTTATTGTAGCCTGTAGCGCAGCTAAAGAGCGGCGATTTAAAGCAAATTGAAATATAAAACCTTTTCGGCACACAAAAGTAAAATGGTTCTTTGACAAATCCCGTGTTTTAGTCCGACAAAAAGAAAATCTACGCTTCTAAGGATAGATTTTCAACGGATTACAAGACCAATTAGCATTTTCGACACAATACATCAAGGAAAATCGAGCACCAGCTGAACTTGCCGACGATGCTATACTATCGTTGAACGCTTGAGAATCTTGACTTTTGAATCTTGATTTTTGAATCTTGACAGAATGAGCTAGAATAAATACTACTTAGTATAAAAGTAATAGCTTTTCTTTGGGCTTTTGGATGGAAATCATAGTTGGCGAATGGGGGAAAACGCCGAATTAAATGGATTTGGGTAGATGTTATAGCTTTAGAACGCTTATTTTGAGAAATTGTTTTCCTACAAAGTGGATCTAATCGCTTCAACAAACTTAATCAATTATTAGCGAATTATTACCAAGATTGACCAATCGTTACGCAAACTATTAGTCAAATTGATCCAATATCATAAAATGTTAGTCGTCCGCGATTCAACATAACTGCTTTGAATTTGTTCTACAGATCATCGTACCTCATTTTTACAGTCCTAAAAATAACCTATGCTTCACCCTTACCTCGACGCTATCTTCGTAATTTTTGTCTATATGACCCTTTGGTTTCTCGTAGCAACTGCTAAAAGAGACAACAGTATTATTGATATTGCTTGGGGCTTAGGTTTTGTGGTAGTCGCTTGGTGGCAATATGTTTTTTATCCACATCCACACGCTTTTGTGCTGACCTTGATGGTTAGTTTATGGGGAATT
The DNA here is from genome assembly GCA_045110315.1 of Saprospiraceae bacterium. Taxonomy (GTDB): domain Bacteria; phylum Bacteroidota; class Bacteroidia; order Chitinophagales; family Saprospiraceae; genus CALFBG01. The sequence goes on along the minus strand of JBGCFY010000120.1, from coordinate 3,243 downwards.
CGACTCGGTGCCTATCTATTTTCAAGAAATTGGAACACCGAAGAAGATTGGCGATACCAAGAGATGCGCAAAAACTGGGGCAATAATGTTTTGCTAAACGCCTATGTTCGCGTCTTTCTCTTACAGGGAGGCTTGATGTATTTGATTAGTTTGGTCCTTCAGCAACAACCCGCTAATTTGATTGAGCCTTGGCAATCACTTTCCATCGTCGGCATTCTTATTTTTGGAATTGGTTTTTTTTGGGAATCTATCGCAGATTATCAATTACAGCAATTCAAAGCAAATCCTGACAATAAGGGCAAATTTATGACGAAGGGCTTGTGGCAATATTGCCGTCATCCTAACTACTTTGGCGAAATCCTGATTTGGTGGGGCATTTACCTTTATACGATTCCTTATGGTACTTGGTATATTTTTATCATCAGCCCGATTGTGATTACTTTCTTTTTACTCAAAGTATCCGGCATTCCATTTTTAAAACGCAAACAAGAGAAAAGCTCCAAATACCAAGCTTACGTCGAGGAAGTTCCCAACGCAATTATTCCCAAATTTTGGTAAGTACTTGGACATAGTTTTATTTGGTCTCGCTCCCACAAAACTTTGATCTTTTCAACTTAATTTTGTCCAAACACCTACTTATTATCCGTAGATTTCCTTCCGACTTGCTTTCAAGGTATTCATCAGTAAAGCCGTGACGGTCATTGGTCCGACTCCCCCTGGAACGGGCGTTATAAAGCTACATTTTGGGGCGACTTCGTCGTATTTGACATCTCCTCTAAGTCGGTAGCCTCGCTTTGCCGTATCGTCATCTACTCGATTGATTCCTACGTCAATCACTACGGCGCCTTCTTTAACCATATTGGCTGTAATAAATTCTGGTTTTCCGAGTGCTACGATGAGAATATCAGCTGCAGCGGTATGTTTTTCTAAATCCTTGGTACGACTATGGCAGAGTTGAACGGTAGCATTTCCGGGTGCTGCTTTGCGCGATAACAAAATACTAATTGGTGTACCCACGATATTACTTCTTCCGAGTACTACACAATCCTTTCCTTCCACTTCGATATTATAACGATCTAACATTTGTAAAATCCCAAAAGGGGTAGCTGGTAAATAGCAAGGCATTCCTTGTGCCATCCGACCAAAGTTCATGGGATGAAAACCGTCAACGTCTTTTTTGGGATCAATGGCGAGGGTTACTTTTTCTTCGTCGATGTGTTTGGGTAATGGCAATTGTACAATGAAACCATCAACATCCTCGTCCTTATTGAGTTTTTCAATAATGACCAATAAATCTGCTTCCGAAAGCGTAGCTTCCTTTCGAATCATCGTTGATTTAAAACCAACCTGCTCGCAAGAACGCACTTTGTTTCGTACGTAAGCTTGGCTCGCAGGATCTTCACCAACTAAAACGGCAACTAGGTGTGGTGTTTTTCCTCCGGCTGCTTTGATTTGACTTACCTCCGCTGCAATTTCTGTTTTAATGGTTTTGGCTAGTAGTTTACCGTCGATGATTTCCATAAGTAGTTTTCTTTTATTTAATGAGGTTTGAATTATCTGCTTGGTGCTGCTAAGATAAGCTTTAATTTTTTTTCAACGCCGGATTTAGTTGGTAAGCTTTATTTAAATAACCTTGTCCGGTTTGTTGGTCGCCTTTATCACTGTAACAACGACCAAGGTAGTAATTAATCGTTGCATCGTTAGGTGCTAGTGCTAAGGCCGCTTGAAATTGTTCGATGGCTTGATCAAAACGTTTGGTTTCTGCAAACACGCTACCTAAGTTTCGACGTGCATCGAGGAAGCGAGGATCAAGTGCAACCGCCTTTTTGTAAACTTCTTCTGCTTTGGGCAATTGTCCTTGGTTGAAATAGATAATTCCCATATTGGAAAATACTTTTGCATTGTTGGGCTTGAGTGCAATTGATTTTTGGTAATTACGCATAGCATTTCCAAAGTCATTTTTACGATAATAAGCTAAACCTAATTGTCCGTAGGCATCATGGTAATCTGGATAAATGGCAATTGCTTTTTCAAACTGTTGAAAAGCAGCGTCGAACCATGCTTGTTTTGCCTTCGCTTCTTTGCTGTCTAATCCTTTTTTCACCTGTTCCAACCCAAGGTGATAATTTAGCTTGGCGCAATTTGGTGCCGTTTTAATATCCGTTGCGTATAAGTCGTAGCTCGATTTCCATGCTTGATTGCGTTGTAGCGTTTTGAAGCTATAGCAAAGTAAGATCACAAGACTAAGGAGTAATGGCATTTGGTGTTGTTTCACAAATTGTGAAAAACCAACTAGTTTTTGATCCAAATCTACCTTAAATAGTTTCAAAATACCATAAGCCAATGCCATCGAAAAACCGAGACTAGCCACATATAAAAAACGTTCGCCGTAAGCGGTTCCAATGGTAAATACCAGATTGGTGTATACGGAGAAACTAATTCCAGAGAATAAAATGCAAAAAGACCAAATACTTTTTGCTGCAAATTGTCGAATGGCAAAATAGGCTAAGCCCGCTACGCTAACTAACCCGAGCAAAACCAACCCATTCCCCCAACTACTAATCGGAATTTGATGATAGCCCAAGTCAGAATGAAGTTGCCAAGGAAAAATAAGCGTTAGCAAGTACTTACCCAACATCATAAAAGTCGAGGCTAACTTGAGACTTAAATTCGGCGCACCAACCAGAAAATTATCTAAAATAGAAACCTTCGCACCGCCACCTAGCCAGCCACCTAAAACCTGAAACCTAATCGCCAAAAAAATCGCAGTAGGAATCAAATACAAGCTACTCAACTTTGCCATGCGCGACCAATTCATCGTACGAAAGAAATACAATAACAAAGGAAAAACGAGTAACATGGTTACCCCATATAATTTAGAAAAAATAGCCAAAGTATATGCGAGTAAAGAGCCAAACATCCAAGCCTTACGATTCGTTTCCAAGTATTTCCACAAGCTATAAAACGCGGCTATGGCAAAAAAGAAAAGCAGCATCTCATCTCTACTTTTAATGTTAGCTACGACTTCCGTATGCACAGGATGCGCTAGAAAAAACAAAGTACTCAATACCGCTAAAATAGGATTTCGTTGATTAAATAGTTTGATCAGTGTCAAGCAGAGTAAAAGTCCAGTTAGTCCGTACAAAAAGATATTTCCAAAGTGATGAATATGTGGATTATCGGGAGAAAGTTCCCACTCAATAGCAAACATTACAAGTGAGACCGGTCGATACAATACAGCCG
>JBGCFY010000119.1:0-2636 GCA_045110315.1 Saprospiraceae bacterium | reverse complement strand
TATCCAGAGGTATTTGAAGAAGTATCAATTTAAAAATGTAACCATTCCTGATTTTTTAAAGGAGATGGAATTGTCCAGCGGGAAAGATTTATCCAATTTTGGAAAAGATTGGTTAGAAAGTATCGAAATTCCCTTTGAAGCGGCGAAAAAGCAATTAGGCCAAGACGCCACATCCTTAGATACCCTTTTCTCGATAGAGGAAGAATTTCAAAAAATACAGAGTGATGATTTGGACTATGTGAGCTATTGGGATGCTTCGAATTCCATCCATCTAAAAAAACATTTGATACAAAATTATCGGAGCTCATTACCGATAGAAATTTATAAGAAAGCCTTTGAATCTGATACGGTGCCTATTCGCCAAGCACTTTTGTCCGGACGTGATTTACCAAGCTATTTGGACAAAGAGAAATTAGAGTCTTTTCTAGAGGATGATAGCTACATTACCAAAGAAAGTGCACTTTTTAGTTTGTGGCAGTGGTATCCGGAAGACCGCGCAAGTTACCTCGAGGCGACGAAAGATGTTATAGGACTTCCTAATAAGAATATGCGCATACTATGGCTGACTTTGGCCATGCTTTCCGATACGTATAATGGCCCAAAGACGAAAGTCTATTTCGATGAATTGAGTTCATACACCAATCCGAAATATGGCTTTGAAATACAGCAAGGTGCTTTCTTTTATTTAAAAGAAGCTTTTGGTCTAAATGCAGACAGTCTGACTGATTTAGTTAGAGCGACCAATCATCATTCTTGGCAGTTCAAAAAATTTGCAAGAGATTTGTTGAAAGAATTGCTGGAAGATACCGACTATAAAACACGGTTAGAAAAGCTTTTAACTGAACTGAATTCGGATGAATCCGGCTATTTAAGAACCCTATTGAACAAAGAATGAGAGCATTGGTCATATCAGGTGGTGGAAGTAAAGGAGCCTTTGCTGGTGGCGTTGCGCAGTTTCTTATTCAAGAATCTGGAAATAAATATGACCTGTTTGTAGGCACATCAACGGGCAGTCTTCTGATTTGCCACTTGGCTTTGGGTAAATTGGACAAAATCAAGGAAATCTATTCTAATGTAGACCAAAACACTATTTTTAATAATTGCCCTTTTGTGATTAAAAAGAAACATGGCATTGACGAAATATCTATAAATCACTGGAATGTTGTTTGGAATTTTATAAAAGGCAAAAAAACCTTTGGAGAGAGCGAGAATTTGAGAAAATTAATTCGCCAGAGTCTTACGAAAGAAGAATATAAAGAACTCAGGGAAGGGCCAAATGACGTTGTAGTTACCGTTTCAAACCTCTCTTTAAATCAGGTGGAGTACAAGTCCATTATGGACTATAGTTACGACGAATTTTGTGATTGGATTTGGATGTCTGCCAATTATACGCCATTTATGAGCCTGGCACGAAAAAATGGTTGCGAATATGCGGACGGAGGTTTAGGTAGTATTGTGCCTATTGAAGAAGCTATAAAACGCGGTGCGAATGATGTGGATGTTGTTGTGCTGCATACGGAGATAAATTATATGAATCGTATGCCATCTAGAAATCCTTTCGAGCTTTTAACAACCATGTTGAGCTTTATTTTAGACCGAATTGAAGTCCATAATATTCGAATAGGTAAGTTGGTTGCCAATCAGAGAGATGCAATAATCAACTTGTATTACACACCGACTATCTTGACTACAAACTCTTTAATCTTCGATAAAGAGAAAATGACACGTTGGTGGAAAAGAGGGTATTTGTATGCAAAAAATAAGAATGAAGAAACGAACCCTATTCAGCCGAACGAGCACGAGTGAATTTAGTTGGTAGGTTGCATTGAGATAGGCGGTCTTTATTTTGTACCTCGTACTTCTAACCTCGTACTTGTATTACCAGAGTTCCGAAATCTCCTTCTTTACAAAAGCTAAGGCAGTTGCCGAAGGGTTTTGCTTATCCATAGTCTCCGTTAAAACATCTTCGCGTAATTTGTCCGCAGAATCGGTTTCACTCATTCCTGCTTTGCGAATCATTTGAATGGTAGCCGTTTTGGCCGCTTTGATTACGTTCCACAATTCGTCAGTCAAGTAAATTTGTTGTGAAAGGTTATGCTCGTATTCGTTTTCGATGCTTTTGATTAATAAGTTTTCGTAAGCTGCCTTATCTGCTGATTTTGGAGCAACCCGCACTACCAAACTTGGAATCGAAATGCGCTCTAGAAATAAGGCCATCCGCTCGTAGGCCTGTAATCGAATAGGTAAGGTGCTTGATTGCGAATCTTTGTGCAATAAAAACCGTCTTCTTCCTTCTTCATTATTGGTGTGCATTCTAAAAAAGTAAAATGCAATGGCACCGGTTATAACAGATGGTAATAAATATGCAAAGAGTTGAAAAATTTGATCGCCCGTCATTTTTGGTTTTTTTTGATGTTGGTTATTGGAAGTAGAACGCCATTTTTTTTGAAAAAGTATGTTGTTTTTCCAAGAAATTACTCGAAGTCCCGACATACTTTAATCTGCTCTAGTTAGGGTAATCGTATTTCTAATTGTTACTACTACAATATTGATTAAAGTAGTAGCGTTTACAGAAAGTACCCTCCAATTCAACCTATTCAAATAAAGAAAAAATACTTGTTTATCATTGTTGCCAT
>JBGCFY010000118.1:0-18963 GCA_045110315.1 Saprospiraceae bacterium | reverse complement strand
TATAACATATAGCGCAAAAATCCAAGAACATTACAAAGTTACTATTTTACAGTAGTTTTATGCAGCGCAATTATACCCTTTATGAAATATAGGTAAAAACACCTATATTAATGTTTCATAAAAGACATTAATGAAAAGATTAACTTTCCCCATTACAGAAAAAGATATTTCTCAACTTGTTGGTCGGAGTATTCACGCTCCCATTCTCGTTGGCGACTTAACTTCCTTAGGCTTGGATCAAGCTGAATTTTTAAATTTCTTTTCTCCCGTTTTTCAAACTCTTCCATGGGATCCTTATGATGCACGGAGGTTGAGAATTGAATTTTTAGAGAATACATTCCCCGCTGCACAAAAAGAAATTCGTAGTTTTTTTAAAGCTTATTATCAAGGAGAAATTTCTTTAACCGCACTTGAACCTTGGGTGCAACAATTAACGCCAAGCCAAGCCGCCGACTTTGCACAAATTCAACCTTGGAGACGACGATCCGTCGCAGGTTTTTACCTTTCGGAGAAAGATGGAAACATTACGATCGAACGTACGCCCGTGGAGCAGTTTAGCCAGCAAGTAGCCGATGAAGATTTTCGCTCCTGGCCTCGAATTTTTGCAGAAGCGGATACGGCCTACGTTGAGCAAGTCCTATTCTCCGATTTACTGCGTGCCGTTTTTGAAGTTGTAAAAGCACGACGGCCTAATCTTTATAAAATTCACCTTACCAGTCATTTTATGAGTGTACGAGCCACGGAAAAAGCACCCGGTGATAATTCTCCCGAAGGAGCACACGAAGATGGGGCAGACTTCATTGTCTCTGCGTTAGTCATCAACCGATTCAACGTGGCTGGCGGGGAAAGTCAGATCTTAGAAAAACTTAAAGATGGTCAAAAAGAAATTATTTTCAAACAGACCTTAGCTCCAGGAGAGTTTATTTTTCAAGCAGATACTGGAGAAGAGATAATCTATGGCAACGATTTGTGGCACCACGTTACCCCTTTTCATTTGGCCGATTCGCAACGGGCAGAAGGTTGGCGGGACATTATTGGTTTTGACATTGTTTTAGTAGAAAAGGAGGCATCGTAAGGGCAAGACCAAACGTTAGTTTTAGGAGCGTACAGAAAGAATGCGTTTTTTTTAAAACCTTTTGCACGTACTCGCTGCTTGAACATCATTGTGATCAGTAACTACTTACTCCATTTTTGTCTGAGCATTCCTCTTTATGAAGTTGTTTAAAGCAGTTATTCTAAAACTAAAACATCATGGTCTCCAGCCAAAGTCTTATTTCAAGATTTTTTATAAAAATAAAATCGTGCTATTCCAACCTTTTTTTTAGTGGTTACTTACTTTGTTTATCCATCATTTTTAGTTCTTGTGCAACAGTCCTCAATCGCCCCACCGTAAAATTTAAGCTACACGCAAACCAGCCGCTCCAAATGGTATACCTCGGTGATACCTTGATGCGACAGGATGCCACGTTCACCCTCCCTCGATCCTCTGGATATCAAATTATTCAACTAGAAACTGATGCCTTAAAAGATAGTGTAGTACTCCACTCAAAAAATTCTGCGGCGTACTACCTCAACTTTTTCACCCCTCTTTTTCTCGGTCTATTTTATGACCTAAATAAAACCAAAACGATTTAGCTATCACAAACATCGCTATCTCCACGTCGTTGATACCACTATTCTACAGTCTAGGTATGCCTGGGAATACGACATTGGGAGTTGGTTCCTTCATACTTCTTTACCGCATCTAAATAACTTCTATTTTCAGCCAGCGGGAGAACCAGATGTCAAGCGGAGCACAGGTTTTTTAGGGTTTGCCTTGGGGCTAGATTATTATCATCGACGACGTCAGTATTTGAGTCTTAAGGCGAGTGTAATGCTTGATGCGCCCATTCCCGTGCCCGCTGCAATTGAGTACGAAGGAACCTATACAATTTCTGCTGCTACGTATCTTAGCTTGGCCAACTCACATAGACTCCATCGCTGGTCTTTGGGCTACGGAATTGCTGCGGGAGTTAATACTTGGACGGTAAATTATCGGGGTGGATTGGAGGTGCCACCGCCTACTCGGTCTCCCAAGCGTACGATGCATTGGGCAATGGGTTTAGTCTTTCCAGTTTATTACCAAACAAGTCCTTCCTTTCATTTGGGAATTATTTATCGACCTAGTTTTTATCGTTTTGACCTTAATCCTAGTTTTCAATACGAGCATATCATCAGTCTTGATCTCGCTTGGAAGTTTAAAGTTCAGTAGGAAAATTGCTTGAGAAAATACGTTTTAGAAAGCTTTATGCTAGTATTTCAAAATGAGCTTCCTCTAAATTTGTACCATAACCGAAGCTTACCGAAAGTGCAATTTCTTCTCCTGCTTTTACCTTGACTGGTTTAGCAAGTTTGATCACGGTAGGAGGCATTAAGCTATCCGTTCCCGTAAAGTTAACCCCTTCTGCCGTTTGTACCCAAGAGCTTAAGTACGCACAATTTAAGGTTCCAGACAGTAAGGCTTTTAATTTAACGGTAACCTTAATCTGGTCTTTGTCTTCTTGATAAAGATCAATCGTATTGACCGCTTCTTGTGTGGTAATCAAATTTGGTAAATGGCGAGTAAACATTAACGGATAGTGGGTACGTTGTGAATCAAAAGAAGCGGTACCGAGTTGGATTCGATTCAAAATTTTCTCTGGCATCAACTTACCGTTTGGTTTCAAATATTGTCGAAGATGTCGAAAAATTTGCACTTGATATTCGTTGGCACAATAGATACTCATTAATTCTCCGATGATAAAATCAACTGGCTCTGGTAATTCTAATTTCATGGCATCGCCAACCATCAATTCTACTTTATCTTCCCAATTATTACGCTTTAATTCTGCTCGGATAAAATCAATAACGTTTGGATTATTTTCAATCAAATAAGCTTTTTTAACGAATGGCAAATAATGCTGCGTTAAAGCTAAAGTCCCTACTCCTGCTTCGCAAACAACTGCATCTTTAAGCCAATCATATTGCTGAAAAGCGTCCGTAAATGCCGCTACCCGAGCCTCATCCGTTTCCATCATGGTATAATATATCTCCGGAAAACCATAATGTTCTGCATCGAAGGTTTGTGCGTCGAGTAAGCTATATTTAAGTTGTGGATAGGACTCTACAATTTTTTTGACAAAATCTTTCATAAGGAATTTAGCTTAGCAATTACCTACTGCGTACCTCATCAAGGTACACTTGGTATTCTATTTTAAAAATTTATTGTTTATACAAACCAAACCAAAAGCTTAGCCCATTTCAGATACTTTGACCATTCGATCTTCCACTTCGTTGACGAGTTCTACAAATCGAGGTTCGCGCTTTGTTGCTCGTGTTCGATCAAAAGGTAGATCTACCGAGATATGTTCTACAAATTGGGAAGGCGCAGATTTCATAATATAGATATCATCCCCCAAATATACCGCTTCCGAAATGTCGTGCGTTACGAAAACAATGGTCGGATGAAATTTTTTCCAAATGCTCGCTAGTAGGTCTTGCATCTGCAATCTTGTTTTTACATCCAAAGCACCAAAGGGTTCATCCATTAACAAAATTTCAGAATTGGCAATTAAGCTCCGCGCAATAGCGACACGCTGTAATTGTCCGCCAGAGAGCGTCGGATACTGTGCATACTTATGCTCGTGTCCCGCTAAGCCAACCATTTCGATGAGTTCCATCGCTTTTTCATTGCGCTCCTTCTCAGCAATTCCATTGTAGCGTAATGCCAAGGCAACGTTATCGAGCACCGTCATCCACGGTAAAGAAGAGTATTGCTGGAAAACCATACTAACTCGATTGTCTCTACCTACGGGTTTATTTTTCACCAAAACGTTTCCGCTCGTTGGATCTTGCAAACCGGCCATGTAGCGCAATAAGGTAGATTTCCCACAACCGGACATACCTAAAATCACCACAAACTGCCCCTGCGCAGGTTTGTCTTCAATCAATAAATCTAAGTCTTTTATAATATAGGATTCTCCTCCATCGTAGCTTTGACTGATGCCTCTAAGTTCTATGATATTATTGAGGGTCGTATCTTTAAAGTTAAGCATTTCTCAAAAATTTAAATATTTTGAATTCACCAAAACCAATGATGATTAAACTACTGACAAGGAAAACGCCAATGATAAACGGAGAGATACTTGCATAAATACTCGGTGCTAACATCGCCAAAATTACAATGACAATGACCACAAATAAGATCGTATAAATTCCATATTGTGATTCTTTGATCCCAACGATGGTTGTCGGATAATATTTATGTGGAAATAATCGCTTATCCATAAATACGAAGATGCGATCTTGTAGATAACCAACTAGAATGATCACGGCAAGTCCAACAAATACTTTTTCTGTCTGTCCTTGTCGACCATTGGTATGCATCAAGGCACCGATACCACCTTCTTTTCCTAAGAGTTCTGCAATAATAATGTAGGTCCAAGAAATTGCCGTAATGACCCGTACGTCATCCATTAATTTTGACATGACTGCTGGGAAGTAAACCGTTCTAATCGTTTGCCAATCCGTTGCCCCTAAGGTAAAGGTTGTTTTTAGATAAATTTCTGCAACTTCTTTGATTCGTTGTACTACAATCGGTAGCAAATAAACAATAATACCAAAGGCCAAAAAAGACACTTTCATATTCTCGGTCTGGTCTCTAAAAGCGAGCATAAACAATCCGGTCAGGGCTGTTAAGGGTAGAAACCGTAGGGCATCAATTGGGTTATTAAACATTCCTCGAAAGAGAGGAAATAAACCAATGATAAAACCGAGCGGTACACAAATCATCATTGCCCAAAGATAGCCTTGCAAATTCCGCCAAACGGAAAGCCCCGTGTTCGCAATCAACTTTTCTTCGTTAATCATGATCGGTACTGCGTTGACAACGTCAATTGGTCGCGGTACAATTGGGTATACTTTCTTGAAAGAAGTGGCATTGGCTAAGGCTAAAGAATCAACGGTGACGAGGGAGTCAATGATCGCCAAGGTTTTCGCATCGGCGCCAATAGAGGAAGGATACTTAGAAAGTGTTACGTTGGGTACTTGATCCGACTTATATTCGGCGAGTGACCACCAAAAGAGTAGTAAGACGATGATGCCCAAGATTCCACTAAAGATGGCCTGCGTTTTAGTGAGTTCTCCTCTTAGTTTGAATAATGAATTCATTTTTTTTTTAATTAATAAATACCTAGACAAGATTACAAGATGGTAGTTGTATTGGAACTTAGGAAAGGTGTAGCTATTGAATAGTACAAAAAATTGCTGCACAGTAAAAGTTTTTTTTAAAACGCAAACAGACCATTGAAGTTTATTCAGTTGGTCTTCGTTTAAGGATTGTAATGGTACAGCAACCTGATCTTTAGCTTACAAAATCGGTGTTCCTTGATTCTTAAGTTACTCGAAAAAAATAACTCTTTGGGAAAACAAGCAACACCGATTTGTAAAGTCTAATATTTAAGTCTTAATCTGGAATCAATTCAAAATCCGTTCTTCGATTCTTCGCTTTACCATCTGCGGTATCGTTTGAAGCGACCGGTTTATCTGGACCATTTCCGATGACGATAATTCTATTTCTAGGCATACCGTGTTCGTTGATTAAGTAACTAGCAACACTTTGCGCTCTTTTCTTAGACAAAGAAACATTACTTGATCTTGATCCAACGTTATCGGTATTTCCTTCAATTCTAATTCTAGCGTTACCGAAAGCTTTTGCAATTTCTACAAAATCTTTATCGATAATATACTTTGCATTTTCATCCAATTGAAATTCGCCCGTACGGAAAGTAATACTGACTTGCTTCGAAGCAAAAGAAGCCTTCGACTTGTCTGATTCTTTGATCGCAGCAAAAGTTTTTTGACCTTCTCCCGTGTGTGAAGCACCCGTTAATTGTGTGCCGCTCACTAATCCACTGTAGCGAATTAATCGCCAATTTGGAATTTGTGCATTTGCTTTGATTGCTCCGATTCCTCGGTAAACATTGGTCATTTTGTTGTACAATGCTTCTCCTGTCATATTTTTATAACTAGAGTTTAACCCAAAGAAATTTTGATTATCGCCGTGCGTACAAAGTCTAACGTTATTAATCGCGTTTAAGGTCATCGACTCATCGAAACCATCAAAAGCATCTGCTAAGATTTTAGCCGCTTTCTTTTTATTACCCGCATTGGCATTAATTTCTGCGGCTCCCTTCATCCATCCTTCGTACAATTGTCGAAGTTTCTGTTCGTTCGCTTCCACGTAAGCTTTCTTTGCGATAAAAACGTCAGCAATAATGTGCGAAGCAGATTTTGAACTTTCCAAAATTCTAGAACCCGCAACACTTTTCACACAATCTTCGTCATCTGGACTCCAAACTACCGCTGCATCTACTTGCCCACTTTTGAAGGCTGCCGCTGCATCAATCGCACTCGCTTGAGAGACTAAAGTAATATCGTTAATCGTTAATCCGCCCGCATCTAACAACCAAAGTAAGAAAGAATGAGAAGGCGTCAATTCTGCCACTGCTACTCGCTTACCTCTTAAGTCAGAAACTTTATTGATTCCTCTACGCGAAACGATGGCATCACCACCACGAGACCAATCTGCTTGAAAAACAACCTGTGGCTCATATTTTCGTAACGCCTCTACTTCCGTAGGAAAGGCATCAATTGTTGCCCAGAGTAAATCTACGCCACCACTTTTGAAGGCATTTCTGGATTGCTCAAAATCATCTAGAATCTTGAACTCTACCTTAAAGCCGTAATCTTTGTAGAAACGAGATTGGGTATTGGCTTTAAATCCTTCGTTGTAGTATTGTCCACCTGCGTATCCACCCCAAGTTACCACTCCAATTTTAATGGTGTTAGGATCTCCGTTGGAACTGTTCGTCCCTGAGTTGCTTGTACTGGTGCCGTTGTTACTACCAGCATCCTCGACTAGTTCTTTAGAGTCGTCGATTAGCTTTTTGCCAGCATCAGAATTTTGAAATGTATAAATTCCAAAGGCTACTGCTCCCACGATTAGGAGGGTTAAAAGTAGTTTTGAAAAAGTAGTTAGCCTTGCCATCTTTTATTATTTTTGTTGGTTTGGTGAAAACAAGTCGTTTAGGCTTGTCAAGTGTTTTTATGATAAATATATAGTTCGTGAAGTCCTTTCCGTAAGATACGACCTCGATTTATTCAAAGAAACTATCGTATTGATTTTGATGATCAATAATTGGTCGTTTGATCGGTTCGTTAAGATCCAAGACATCTTCGTCGTTATTCGCTTGGTTAACGATACTTTTCTTTTCTTCTCCTAATATTAAAGAAACGCCTTCTTGCTCCCATTTTTCGAGCATTTGTAAACCTTCTTCTTCGAAGACACCATTTTGTAGATCGACAGAATCCATGAAACTGGTAGACATTTCCATGAAGCGTTCCATCTCCCCTACTTTCTGGCTGACATCATCTGCGACCGCTTCTAGAGCCATGTCAAACATATAGCGCTTATCTTGGTTACCCGAGATAATATTCATGGCAGACTTCATAGCAGAATGACTCGCGTGAATTGCTTTTCGTTCTTGCTCTTTGACGTCTACTTGATCCTTGATATCTTCCATCAAGATCTCTGAGTTTTCGTACATCTTGGTCAATACTCGATAGAGAACTTCCATTTTTTTGTACAAATCTTCGAGGCGCATATTCGATTCTTTCAATCTTCCTGCTTTACGCGATTTGAGAATCATAACCGACTGCTTATTTTTCTCTCTGGCTTTGCTCGCCAAGTTGAGGTTACTTTCGATTTGGCGTTTGTTGTTGAAGATCAATTCCTGCAATTTATGCATTTGACCACGCAACTTACTTACCTGCTTATTCATTTTGCGGAGATTGTCTTTCAAATCCTCTACGTAAGATTTAAGAATTCCGATGGGATCAATTTGTACAAACAATCCCGTCACCCAGCGCATCACACTTTTATACATGTACCCGATTAGATTTCTCATTTTCGGATCTAAGATCATATAAATTACTGCGGCTAAGACTAGTAACATCCCGCTGAGGTACAAAATATTTCCCGTGGCAATAATTAGATAAGGTAAAGCTTGGTACAATAAAAAACCGCCACCAAGCAGAACACCGCCTAAAAATAATCCTCCCGTCACGCCTTCTGGGCGTTGCCAAAAACTTTTAGGTTTATAATTTTCCATACAATTAATGTTATTAGATGTGTTCTTTTACAAAAAGGTACTTCCTGAAAGTATCGCAACCATGGTTTGCCAAAAGTGAGCGACGAATCGGTAAGTTTTTTTGATTAGAACCTTTAAATTTACTGATTTATACTAGTCTGGAATTGAAGTAGTTTTCGAAATGCTATAAATCGCTTAAGCATATTTATTACTTCAAGTAAGTTTCCATTTTTTTGATATCTCCTTGAATCTGTTGAACGACTGAGTTATAAGAGGCAACGAAACTATTCTTAGTAGCTTCTACTTTGGTAGTAGAATTACTAATTTCTGCTTTCATCTTTTCCATCTTCGTTTTGTGCTGTTCAATTTGTTTGCTCAACTGTTCAATTTGCTTTTGTTTATTTTGAATCATCGCATTCGTATCCTTCAACTGCTGTTCCTTATTTCCCACTTGCTTTGAAATCTGAGCTTTCAACGCTTGTTGGAATTTCGCATCTTCTTGTTTAAGAATATTAAGGTAATGGTGTGCTGCTTTGACCAATTGACTCGGCGTAGCGCCCATCGTTTGTGCAGAAGCAAAAGCAGATTTAAAACGCATTTCCTCATCCATTGGAAGCTTACTCAAAGATTTGAGGGCTTGTTTGAATTCTAAGTAATCAAAACCATCCAGGTTGTGCTTATCCATGGCAGCAAAAAGTACATCCATAAACTTAGCATTGGCCTTACCCGTCGTAGCAGCGGGAACGTAAGTCTCCGGTGTTTCTTTAGGAGGCGTTACTATCGGCTGTTTCTTTCCGCTAGACGTTGGATTCTTTTTCCCAGACGAGGTGTTTTCGTCTTCCTCGACGAACAATCCCTTCAATTTCTTAAACATATTCAAATATTTTATTCCTTTGAACGATAGATCATCACATTGTTGCTATCCCATTCATATTTATAAGTTAACTACAAATGCCATTGAATCAACGCAAAAATTTGACCATCTAAATTTGACCTATTTACTTATTAATAAAGTACTAATAAGGAAAATTGTTCTAGATTAGTAATATTTTAAGACAAATGTCTGCCAAATTTCTACAAAATAAAGAAAAATTCGTTGAATTCTACCATTAAGCGTAGGACTAAAATTCTAATAGTAATGATCAAAAAATAAGATTCTGATTTTGGCGAGGAAATTTTGATTCAAGATAAGGCAAAAAACGTAGATAATGTAGGGCTTCAGCGAGGCTTTTTAAGGTAGTACTGGGTCAAAAATTTCTGTCATAAAACGGTAAGTTATTCTTTGACTATTAACTATTACTTAAGTAGTAAATGTAGTTTCGGCTGGAGTTAAAAAGTTTCGCTGTTGGTTCATTCTCCCCTTCCTATGCTACGATCGGCAAACCACTTTTTTATCGTTCAACTCCCCATTTATACGCTATTTTACCTGATCGTGTTCCAACATTTTTTTACACACCGACATCATTTCACCGAAATTCACCGATTAAGCCTTAAAATCGAAAGATTTATTTCTATTTTTGTCGATAACTTGTATGATGGAATCAAATTCTAAGCCCAGTGAAAGACTTGGGACCAACAAGAAAACTATGAAAATTATAACTGCTGAACTCAGCCATTTGGACCTATTAAGTCCATTATTCGATGCTTACCGCGTTTTTTATCGCCAAACCAGCGATCTAGCTGCCGCACGAAATTTTTTGGCGGCTCGCTTACAGCAAAAAGAATCCGTTATTTTTTTGGCTTTTGAAGGAAAAATTCCTTGTGGTTTTACGCAATTGTATCCTATATTTACTTCCGTAGGTATGCGCAAATCTTGGTTACTCAATGATTTGTACGTAGCAGCTAGTTTTCGTCAACGAGGCATTGCTCAAGGCTTAATTGAGCATGCTAAAGATTGGAGTCGAGAAACCCAAGCTGCTGGACTGCTTTTAGAAACGGAAAAAGAGAACGTAGCAGGTAATCAACTCTATCCAAAAATGGGATTTGAGTTGTATGATGCAACTAATTTTTACTTCTGGAAGAACGAGGCCTTATAAAATTAAAATAACTACTAAATTATATAATGTATCAACACCAAACCCGAATGCGGGTCCGCTACGGCGAAACAGACCAAATGGGCTACTTATATTACGGCAATTATGCCCAGTATTACGAAGTAGGTCGAGTAGAAGCTATGCGAAATTTAGGCATTAGTTATAAAAAACTGGAAGAAGAAGATGGAATCTTAATGCCCGTCGTTTCGATGAATATGCGTTTCGTTAGACCTGCGCATTACGACGAATTGTTGCTTGTACGCACTAGCGTCAAAAAATTACCTTCTTATTTTATTAGCTTCTTCGTAGAAATTTTTAACGAAAAAGAGGAACTTGTTAACGGTGGTCAAGTGAAACTTTGTTTTGTCGATGGTAAAACCAAACAAACCATTGTAGCACCGCCAGCGTTAATTACAAGTATGCAAGCTTATTTCGAAACCTCAATGTAAGCAATGGAAAAAAAATTACGCTAACTTTTAAGTAGCAAAGCATGTAATATTAAGTACGTAAAATACTAACCAGAAGAACCGATGATTTTTGATAGAGAAGCTGTAAAATACGAGCCTTCTTAGAATATGGTGGAATTATCCACCCAAATACAAGCAATATATTTTGAAATTACCTGCGCTCAAGAATATCAAATCCTATTTTACGCAGCATCCTTTGCTGTTAGAATTCATCCAGTGGACGAAGGATCATTCTTTTGCGGGTTTTAATGAAGTTCCGATCTACGATGTAGTAATCTTTATTACTAATGAACTGAAAAGAGACAATATCGTTACCCGAGCCAATTCCATGGCTTTTAGTTTTTTCCTTTCGCTCTTTCCTACGATGATCGTTTTATTTACCTTGATTCCATACATTCTTCCTTATTTTTATGATACGATTCTGAGTTACCTCCCAGGACAAAGTTTAGACTTTCAAGTAGCATTACAAGAACAACTCAAGGAAGTTTTACCCGACAACGTAGAGGATCGTTTAATTCATTTCATTAATGATATTACGATGCGTCCCAGAGTAGGTTTACTCTCTTTCGGTTTTTTCTTAGCTGTATTTTTCTCTTCCAATGGGATGATGACGTTGATGCGGGGATTTGAAAAATCTTATCCGACGACTTTCGTCAAACGGAAAGGCTTACACAAAAGATTGATTAGTATTCAGATGACTTTTTTCATCGGTATTATGGTGATTACTTCCGTTTTGCTAATTGTATCTGGGAATTCTATTCTCTCTTGGTTACTCAATTATATCGATGCTAATGATTTTATCGCCATTACCATTTACGTCTTGCGTTGGATTATCATCATCAGCCTTTTCTATAGCGCCATCTCTTTACTCTACCGCTATGGTCCCGCTGCGAGAAAGCGCTTTCCTTTTTTTAATGCTGGCACTACCTTGGCGACCATACTCTCTTTACTTTCTTCTTTGATCTTTTCTTTCTTTGTCAATGAATATGGTGCGCACAACAAACTCTACGGTCCCATCGGTACGATTATCGTAATTATGCTTTGGATTCAAATTAATGCTTTCGTTATCCTAATTGGTTTCGAATTAAATGCCAGCATTGCGGTAAACCGAGACCTCAAAAAAGAAATTCACGACGAATAAACGCGCTAATCCTTTCAAACAGTTTTAACAAAAAAACCCTGTCACTTTTTACAGTTTTTTATCATTTTATTCAAAATGATAAATCCCTCTTTTTTAGCCTCCCCTTTTTGAAATTTTTATTGCCAAATTTTAGCGTAAAGCTTAAAACTTTAGTCTAGGGCAATAAAAACGAAATAGTCAGAAATTTTATTTCAAATTCATTTCACTCACACTTATCATATTAACAACTCATTACATATATAAAAAATAAAATGTGTTTTTGACACAAAGTATATATTGTAAAAAACCATAATAAGCTTTAACTTTAAATTAACATTATGAAATATATTTGTGTATCACTAAACTGCTTTTACGGACTATGAACCACTATCATTCTGAAAAGAAAAAAACACTAGACGAGCTCATAAATCGCTATGAGTGCATGTCACAAAAAGGAACGGTACTTATCATTGAGGAAACGGAATACCTGACACTCATTGATTACTACGAACAAGAATGCTCTCAAGAACGGGCACTCGAAGTCACGAATTTCGCCATTTCAACCCACTGTAAATCTGCTAGACTATTAACAACCCAAGCACGCTTACTAATCGATACGCGCAATGAGGAAATGGCTTTACGCCAGTTGCGCCGAGCAGAAGCGCTAGAACCGAGTCTATTAGAAATCAATTTACTGAAGGCAGAAGCTTTGAGTAAATTAAGTCATTACAACGAGGCCATTTCTTTGCTTGGCGATTTGAAGGAAGGAAGAACCTCGGAGAAAGAAGAATTAAGTAAAATCTTTTTACAAGAATCCCGCATTTACGAAAAGTTAGAGTCGTACGAACAAATGTTCTACGCACTAAAAGAATCCTTGTATCAGAACCCAACCAATCAAGCTGCGCTCAAGCAAATTTGGTTGTCCGTGGAGCTTTCTAGAAAATACAACGAAAGTATTAGCTTACACCAAGATCTAATCAACCAAGATCCATATTCTTACCTTGCTTGGTTTAATTTAGGTCATGCCTATTACTACCTATTAGAGTACGACAAAGCGATTGAAGCTTTTGAGTTTGCTTTCCTGATCAATGAGAAGTTTGAATTTGCTTACCGAGATTGCGCGGAAGTTTGTATGCAATTAAAACGCTACGACAAAGCCTTGAAATGTTACCTTGCAGTAGCGGAACACTTTCCACCGGACGGAGATCTTTTAATTCACATTGGAGAATGTCATAAGCATCTTGGCAAAATTTCTCAAGCGAAGATTGTTCTTTATCGTGCCTTGGCAATGGAACCTCAGAATGAAGAGATTTATTTCCACTTGGGAGATTGCTACGCACAAGAGCAAGGCTGGGGCAGTGCTATCTATTTTTTGAAAAAAGCCATTAAGCTTGAGGATCGAAGAGAGGATTATTATTCAAAACTAGCAGAAATTTATTTCTTCATCGGAGAATACGAAAAGGCGAGAACGATGTTTGACAAATCCGTCACCATTGCTCCAGAAGAGTCTAGCTATTGGATTGCTTATATTAGTTTCTTACTCAACCTTGGTGAAGTAAGCCAAGCCTTAGAAGTTTTAGAAATGGCGCAAGACAATGCGGTTGGAGCAGAATTAATTTATGCTAAAGCAGCTTGCTTATTTTTACTAGAAGAAAGAAAAACGGGTTTAGAAAATCTAGGTGAAGCCTTGATCGAAGACTTTTCGATACATCATCTATTTTTCAAACTTGCACCTGCTTTTTCAGAAGATCGCGATGTCAAAGCCATCATTCACTACTACAAATTTGATTAAATATTTACTTATTTGAATAAACACTGACAAAGAATTTCCCCCTATTAATTATAATACCTAAAACGTACATTCAATTAGCGTTTGCATCTTTCGATGCAAGCGCTTTTTGTATTTTAATACCAATCGATTCTTCAATCTAGCAAAACTATTCTTTCAATATCAGAAAACTTCCTCGATAAGTTTGTAAGCCGTTATTTAGTTCGTAAAAATACACGCCGTTGAGTAAACCCTCCGTCGACAAAACTTTCGTAAAACCTTCACTGCTATCCACTATCCAATTTTCAGCGAGCAGCTTTTGTCCCGTCGAGCTATACAATTGAAAAAGCACTTCTCCCCTAGCCTCCGCCAATTGGATATTCAAAACCTCCCTTGCCGGATTTGGAAATAAATTAATTTCTGAATCTAAAGGATATTTAATGCTCACCGTATTCGAATAATCATAAACATTCGTTTCTTGAATGGGCCGCAAACGATAATAATTGGTTCCAAAAAGTGGCGCAGTATCCGTATAGCTATAGTTCTCCGTACCACTCGTATTTCCCGAAGCAGGTACTTCTCCAATCGACTGAAAGTTCGTCAAGTTATTGCTCCGCTGAATCTCATAAGTCCGCAAACCCTGCTCGTTTTCACTTATCCACGAAAGTGAAACCCCATCCGCCGTAGCTTTCCCTGTGAGCAACAAGTCGCCAAAAATAGGATCACCACAATAAGGATAAACCGCTTTGCGATCGTAGCCAATTAATCCCGCCGCATCCGTCACCCATAATTCAATTCCATAATGATAAACCTCTTGCTCCAAACAACCTAAAGGATCTAAAATCGTAAAACTCCCTGACCGTTCGTCAATCGCTCCGGGATGACTATGTGCATTGTGAAATAAACTCGTTTGCCAAGCATAACTCAACTCCGACGCGCTGTGCTCTGCATCCGTTACCTGAGCGGTCAATGGTAAATTGGTCAAGCCGGAAACGGGGTAAAGATCACCATCCGCAAAACTATTAATCTCAACAATTGGTGGTGTATTATTTAAAGAAATGATTTGAGATTCCGTATTGCTAAAACCGAAGGTATCCGTCACGGTTAGTTGCACGGTAAAAGCTTCTGGTCCAGCTGAATTCGCAACGAAAGTGTGACTCGGGCTCAATGCTGTACTACTCTCGCCATCTCCAAATTTCCATTCGTAAATCAAAGGAGAATCATCCCCAATAGAAGCGCTCCCATCAAAATTTACCGTCAGTGGACTTACTCCATATGCTAAGTCATACGCTAAAACGGGAATGGGCGAACGATGACCACCAAAACAAATTTTGCGTACTTTATTAGAAACATTGACGTAGTATAAGCAACCACTCGTTGGGTGCATCGCCATCGAGACAACATCTCCTACATTCGTGTGTAAAGTATCCACCTGATACAGCTCATGATTGTCATCAAAATAAAAACTTCTAATCCAGCCACTATAATCGGCACTAAAAAAAGCACCAGAAAATGCTTCAGGAAAATTGTCTCCAGTATTAAAATTTCCTCCGATACTTGCAAAGCCCCCAAAATTAGTGCCCGCAACGTTGGCTTGATTCGATTCGATATTAGTCGTATCCGCTGCTCCGTCTGCTTGGAAAATCGGAACGATCGCGCGCCTAGGTTTATTCCAAAAAATATTGCTCCAACTTACCGCTGGTCTGCTATGTTTGAAAAAATTAGTAGCGCCATTTAGCAACTGAGTAGGATCGCAAGGATTCGGAATTTCGATGAGCTCATTCAACTGGTCTTGCACCAACAAATCTTGAAAATCAAAAAAAGCTTTGGCACAAGCATTAGTTCCGAATAGTGGATTAGGACTATCTTCGTTAGCAATATATAATTCTTGAAAATCCCAACGCGGAACACTTCCTTCGTACAACGGCCAACCAAAATTTTGTGCAGGTTGATGAACGATATTAATTTCATCCCACAAGGAAGCACCAACGTCCCCTACGTACAAAATTCCTGGATTTGCATCTGCAGGATTGTGGCTGCCACTACCTGGCAACAAAGCCATTCGGTAAGGATTTCTCAAACCCAAAGCCCAAACACAAGATTGTGCTGACCGAGGATTACTCTCATCGTAAAATGGATTAGAAGGAATACCATTGCCCGTAGCAGGATCAATCCGAATAATTTTACCATTAAAACTATTGACTAGTTGTGACCGATAAGAACCTACATTTTCTGCTGGTCGCAAAATACCATCCGCTAAAGCTTGTTCCCACGAAGTTCCATCTTGACTACCAATATCCGGTGGATAAGAAAAAGCAGCATCTCCAATACTCGCTAAGAGCGTTCCATCCGTTCCAAAAACAAGCGATCCAATTCCATGTTGTCGCAATAAAATAGGGATTCCCGTTTCCTTCGTTTTGCCCACTAATATTTTTCGACTATTGGCAAGAGTAGTTTCAAAATTGGTGGCGGGATCAGCGGTATACCGAGTAATTCGTCCGATGGAAGCCTCGTTGATAATCGTAGAGTCTGCTTCGTAGTTTGGCGTACCAAAATACAATAAGTGATGTCGATCAACAGCATAAAGCAGGTAAAAATAACCATTCTCTTGAAAGCGAGGATCAACCGCAAACCCTAGCAAACCGTGATCTAACCAATCCAACACTTCTTCGGAGATATCAATCAATGGATTTGGTAATTTATTTCCCATACTATCCAGCAGATAAACCCGTCCTGCTTTCTCCCAAACGTATCCTCGGGATTGCTCATCAAAGGTGATTCCAACGGGTTGATTCCAATTAGACCCAATGAGTTCTTCCGTAAAATCTTCGAGCAATTGCGCCGAAGCGACCCAATGAATCTGCAACAACAAAACACAAACAATCAGTCGTAGGACTACTGTAGTAAATTTCATAGTATTGATTTTAGCTTGAGTTTAAAGGAAAGATTAGCGCACCGCGCAGGTATTTATTCTCCTTCGATTCGTTGGTCTTTCAAAATGAGTACACAACCTCGTGCCAACTGATACAGATGTTTCACGCCCGCGGTTGTATAGTTTTTGACAATGATTTTGCTAGGACCAAATTCAGGTTTTTTCTGATAAGCTGCAAAACCTTGCTTACAATTATTTAAGCTTATGTCGTGCACCGTTAATTTGGATAAATCTTTTGCTGCCAAACCAAGTGCAGTATTACTAATGGTCGTTTGATAAACTTCTACTTGTGATTCCTCACCAACACTAATCCCTTTATCTTCGCAGCCATCAAACGTACAATTTCGAATCGTTACTTTACTACCAGAAACATCTACACCATCATTTCCGGTATTGTAAAAACGAGAATCCACGACGGAGCCTTGACAAAAATCTGCATCAAAACCATCCGCTTTCGTATCACTAACAAAAACCTTTTCTAAATAAAAACTGGAACGAATTATATTTAAAGCATCTTCGCAATGGTTTTTGCGAAAAGCACAATTCCGAGCATCAACCACTGATTCGTAGAAGTTAACTGCACCCGTCAGATTCCAAGATTTATAACTTAAAGTATTCAGATTTTCAAAGATGACGTGACGGAGTTTAGATTCTTCCGATGCTTGTAAAACCGTAAATCCATTCCCCGTTTGATCGGAAGAAAAAACTTTAATTGGTTCTTCTGAAGTACCAAACATCTTCACGGGAGAACGAGAAATAAACTTTGCCTTTTGTACCAAGTCTAACTGCGCCCCAGCTTCAAAACTTACTTGATATCCTTCGGGGATAATGATATCTTGTTTAACCACTGTTTTACCTTTCGGAAAAAAAACAACTTGATTATTTACCGTATACGCAGGGTGATCCAGTTGTAAGCCATTGGCAAATAATTCTTGCGCAGGCGCTTGGTCTTCTGGTAAGGAATAGTTAAGGATTTTGCTATGAAAAAGGGAATCCATTCCTAGCAATTTAAAGAATACATACTTTGGATTTCCCTTTACACTCAAGTCTTGATATTTGAATTGATCTCTTGTTTGATACGCCGGTAAAAGCATGGTAGAATCTAGTGTATTCGTCATTTCCGTAGCTTTCTTACCGTAGCCGACGACTCGTAGTGGAAGTCCATGTGCATTCCCTAATTTCAATTGTAACCGACCGCCAACGTTGGCTTGTAGATGTACTTTTAAACTTAGATCATGATGTGGCAAAATCATAATATTGATGCGTTGCGCATTCTCCATCAATTGGGTACGATCGAAAGTATAATCTTTAAACTCTGCCTGTAATAACTCTTCTCGATTGGCAATGCCTTCGGTGAGTTCTCCAAGAAAATTTTGCAAATATGGGCGCGAGGTATATTCGTATAGGTAACGTATATATTTCTCTGTAAATTTTTCGTTGTGAAAAAGTTTGGTAAAAATAACGCCACCATCAAAACTCTTTTTGTTAAAAGCACCTTGTCCCAAAAAAGTTTTACCCAGACTATAATACGAAGGAAACCCATCAAAACCAATTGGCTCTAATTTGCTCAATACCGGGTTATAATAAAACCGCTGATTATGCCAAGCAATTCCGTGGTAAGCCCCCATCGCATCACAAATCGCAAAGTATTTGGCCATTAAGTCTAGTTCAAAAATGTCCTCGGCGGGCTTTAAACCAAATTTGTATTGATACATTAAATTTTGAGCAATTTTGAACTGCGCTTTCAAGGTGGGAGAAGCAAAGACTTTTCCTTCTTTGAAAGCTTTAATATCAGAAGTCTGCATCCAACGAACGGTTTGGTCAATCGCATTATCTCCTTCTCTCAATTGGCTAATTTGTCGTTTGATACCTGCCCAAAAACCATCTTCAGCGAAGCGTAAAATTATTCCTTCTCTACGCGCTTTAAATTCAGGCAATTGTTTTTCAAAATGTTCTTCGTAAGCATAAATGCCCAAACCTTTATTATTCAACCGCAATTGTACAAAGTCGTAGCGAGGTGTCAATACACCTTCCTTTTCCCAAAATTTGTGCAAAACCCATTCCGAGAGATGTCCCCGAGCAGCTGGTGTATGCAAAGAAAAAGTTTTCAATCTATTCCAAGCATAAGGATCTTTTACCTTAACTCGAAAAGACCATTTGTCCTTTTTGAGATGATCTAACCAATCTCCTTTCAGCCGCAACTTGATCGGTAAACTTTCTTCACTTTCTTCTGTCCCTAATTTAGCTTTCACCCAATCATCCTCTCCCGATTCTAAAATTCCCATTTGGAAAGCCACTTCTCTTTTCTTTTCTAGCTTGCGAACACCTTTATCCTTAATTTCTAATTGTAACTTGGGGATTTCAAAAATGGGATTTTTAGCTTTACCTAACTTTTCAATTTTCAAATCATCAAAGTAGACATTTCCTTGTCCATTAGTGTAAACATAACAGACCAACTCTTCGAATGCTTGATAA
>JBGCFY010000117.1:0-28858 GCA_045110315.1 Saprospiraceae bacterium | reverse complement strand
TGAAATTAGTTGTAAGCGCTTGTTTTTCAAGATGAAGCTCCATTTTTTTTTCGTAGCCATCGCTACGGGGAAAAAAATTAGCTGAAATATTGGAAATCAATGGCTTGCAAATAAATCATCTATCTATTTTAAAACAACTTCTTTGAATAAACTCAACCTTTGTTGCTGTACATTTAATCTTTCGCCACAAAATCAACTACGCTCTTTGGCAAAGACACTTCTTTTTTTCGTTTCTCATCCGGTACGGGCGTTCCTACTTTTTGTGTCAAGGGAACTACGCCCGCCCAATGTGGCAAATCATAATCCGCTTGTTTATCATTCGGACCTTCCGTCCTGACTTTGGCGGCTGCCTCTTGCAACGAAACGGCAAAAACACAGGTTGCTTGTAGTTCTTCTGCGTTAGGAGATCTCGCTTCGTCCCATCTTCCAGGTAAAATTTGATTGGTAATGGCTTTCAGTGCCGCCATCTTTTCTTCTGGTTCGGTGACCAACTTTGCTGCCCCAAATATCACAACGGAACGGTAATTCATGGAATGGCTAAACACCGCTCTCGTCAATACTAAACCATCCATGATACTGACGTTAATACATACTTGGGGCGATTTTTCTAACGCTTTCATCATTCGACCTTTGAGCGCGCCGTGAAAATATAAGGTATCAGCTAAGCGACCGTAGGCCGTTGGTAAAATGAAAGGCATTTGATCAATCGTAAAACTGAGATAGCAAATACAACTTTCGTCAAGAATGCCGTTGATCGTTTCAGCATCGTAAAAACCACGCTTGGTCTTGCGGGTAAGTTGTGCTCTTTTACTAGGTGCGTTGGATTTCATAAGTATTTTATTTGATTTCAATGCTACAAATATATATCTTGACTGGATGAGGTACTTGCCCCAGTTTAAATAATATAAATAGTCCAGTTATGTTGCCCTACAAAACACTTGTTCCAATCAATAAAAAATCGGGAATGCCAATTTACTTACAAGTGACTAAAGCCTTGATCCAACAAATCAAAGAAGGTCGCTTGGCTCCCGCCGCAAAATTACCGGGTAGTCGAACACTCGCTGCCTTACTCGGGATTCACCGCAAAACGGTCGTTGCCGCTTATGATGAACTAGACGCGCAAGGCTGGATTAATATCTTAGCGTCCAAAGGAACCTTCGTGACCCACAAATTGCCCAAAGTAATTCCTCGCAGCTTAAGTTCCCCCAAACAATTTTCAGAACAAAAAATCGCAGCCCAAACGGGGTTTACTTTAAAAACGACTCAAGCTTATCTAAAACCGATGTCGAGACAAAATAAAGTAATTGCCTTGGATGACGGTTTCCCCGACACGCGCCTCGCGCCACTCGAAGCCCTCGGACGAACGTATAAAAGTGTGATAAATTCAAAATATAGTCGCCGCTATCTAGGCTATTCTGCTTTCATCAAAGGCGATCCTAATTTGCGAAAAGAACTCGCAAAATATCTACTCGCAACGCGAGGTATTAAAGCGGACATTGATAATATCTTAATTACTCGGGGCAGCATTATGGGCTTTTATTTATTTTTTCAAACGATCTTGCGTGCCGGCGATGCTGTTATTGTGGGCGAAACGAATTATAGGACCGCAGAATATATCGTTCGCAAAGCACAAGGAGAATTGTTGTACGTGCCCGTAGATCAAAATGGATTGGATGTAGATGCAATTGCAGAAATTTGCCAACGCCGCAAAATACGAGCAGTTTACGTAGCTTCTCACCATCACCACCCGACGACGGTTACGCTCAGCGCAGCGCGTCGAATGAAACTACTACTCCTAGCTAATGAATATCGTTTTGCTATTATTGAAGATGACTATGATTACGATTATCATTATAATAGCAGCCCGATTTTACCTTTAGCGAGTTCGGATCAAGAGGGCTTTGTTGCCTACGTTGGCTCTTTGAGTAAAACAATTGCTCCCGCTTTTCGAGTAGGTTTTGTTGTTGCCCCACAGAACCTAATTGAAGAAATGGCTAAAAACCGCCGTTACATTGATCGTCAAGGAGATATCATTTTAGAAAAAACCATTGCTCAGTTATTTGCCGAAGGAGAAATCAAACGACACCTCCGCAAATCGCTAAAAATCTATCACCAACGCCGAGATTATTTTTGCGAATTATTGCGCAACGAATTGAGTGAATACCTTGAGTTTGATACGCCAGAAGGTGGCATGGCTGTTTGGGCTAGGTTTGCCAAAGATATTGAACTAGATAACCTAGCGGAAAGCGCCGTGGCACAAGGTTTAGCATTTACGGGCGCTCATCATTATAATCCAATTGGGAAAAACCTGAACGCAACCCGTTTAGGTTTTGCTTCAAATAACGAAAAAGAACTGACGAAGGCTATTCATATTTTAAAACAACTTCTAAAAAAAAAGATTAGCTTAGGGAGTTCTTAGGCAATTTTTTTACCTAAATCGCCGTGATAAAATACGATTTTTTCCAAGCGCTAGGAGCGCGACACTTTAGTAAAAAACCTAAACGGCATATTTTACAAACTCCAGCGGAGTGACACCTTAAGCTTGAAATGATTACTTCCTTTTATACAAATACTTAGCTAGCATATAGGTTAAACGCATCAAATATTAATCCCGTAGAATAGGAGAGAAATATTGATTTTTAAATATCTAATCTTGAATATTGATTGAAAAATGATCAACCGTTACCAAAAATGGACAATAAATCAATATTCAAGACTCCATTACTCAATATTCATTTTTTTAAAACAAATTTTTACTATTAGAGCAACGTTTTTTCTATCTTAGAAACTTCGATTGTTTGCTAAACACAACAAAACTATTTTCAAAATTAGAAAAAATAAACACTATGCGACCACCAATTTGCGCAATTTGTCGTAAAGATTTTCGACATAATATGAAAGGAGGAGGTTCCGTTCGCTTCGAACGATCTGCCGAAGAGAAAGCGCGGTGGGAAGCACTCAATAAACCGGGTTACGTCGGACATCCTCCGGGCTTAGAATGGTTTTGTGAAAAGCATCTAGCTTCCGCAAAAGCACATCGACATTTAACTTGGAGAGAAGCCGCGCAGCTGATTAAAGCATTGGAAGAATAAAGAACAGTAGAAAATTCTAATCAGAATCTTATGGAAAAGAAAGACGGCGTAGCGTGCTATCACGCAAGTACTCGATCTGCTTGGCGAACTTGGTTGCAACAACATCACGCCACCGAAAAAAGTCTGTGGTTGATTATTTATCATAAAAAAAGCGAGATGGCTAGTGTTCACTACGAAGAAGCGGTAGCAGAAGCCTTGTGCTTTGGTTGGATTGATAGTAAACCCAATAAACGCGATGGCGAAAGTTATTACCAATTTTTTTCGAAAAGAAATCCGAAAAGTAATTAAAGCAAAAAGAATAAAGAAACCATCGCTCGCTTACTGGCGCAAAACTTAATCACGGAAAGTGGTCACGCAATGATTGAGCACGCCAAAAAAACGGGAACTTGGAATGCGTTAGACGAAGTCGAACAGTTAATTATTCCACCCGACTTGCAAACCGAACTCGATAAAAATCCGACGGCGAATACGCATTTTCAAAACTTCCCACCGTCTTCCAAAAGAGGTATCTTAGAATGGATTTTCAACGCTAAGCGCCCCGCAACGCGCGCCAAACGAATTCAAACAACGGCAGAGATGGCCGCAGAAAACAAACGAGCGAACCACTATCGGCAATAGTATTTTGCTACAAAATATTTTTATAAAACCCCAAAGCGCTTTCTACCATTTTGATAGAAAGCGCTTTTTATACTAAAAGAGTAAAGTGATTTTTAAATCAATCCAAATTGCTCAAAATGGTGATTAGCGTGTTTTCGATTAAGTAAATCCCAAAGCTCTTTATCCAAATTTCCGAAAACCGTATTTGGGGTAATCGCCGTTGGGTTGGCTTTAAAGTAAGCTTCAAATTCATCGTAAGCTTTCAACATCGCAGTTTTAGCTTCCGCCAAATTTTCGAAACGCAAGTCTTCTAATTCGCCTTTTTTCAATAAAGGATGATCTACACCTTTCGGCATCGGTCGGTAATTGAAAAGCGATTCTTGGGTTCGTTCTAAGTATTTTTCTGGCGTGCTAATTTCCGTTGGAAGTTCCCCCGTAGACATGCGGAAAAAATACTCAAAATGTTCCACCATATGTTGTGGCGTCATCTTGCCCCATTGCGCTTTACTATCTTCAGTTAATTTAGCTAAACCATTTTCAAGAAAGCTTCGATCTACTTCGTGGAAAGGACATTTCTTTTGAACTAGCGTCAAAATCGTTGCCATCGCGACGAGTTCGCCATCTTGATCAAATACTTCTTCGTACCATTTTACCACACCGGATGGAAACTCTCTACCTTTACTATCACGATCTACCTTCTCCTTGCAAGTTAAGCGTACTTGTAACGTATCATTATGATAAATCGGGCGCAGGAATCGACATTCGTCCAAACCATAATTGGCACCGACAGGACCTTTCGCTGCGTGTACAAATAAACCTGCGGCAGCCGCTAAAATAAAATAACCATGTGCTGCGCGACGTTCAAAAATACTTCCCTTTAAAGAGGTAATATCAGTATGGGCATAAAAGTGATCCCAAGTCAGATTCGCAAAGTTTTGAATATCGGAATCTGTAATAGTTCGCTTGTGTGTCAAGACGGACATCCCTGGTTGAATGTCTTCAAAATAGTAACGGAAAGGATGTTGTGGTGCTTCTACCACTTTCGCTCCCGCCTGATAAATTCCCGTAATGGCAGATATCGTAGTTGGCGTTCCTTGAATCGCACAACGTTGTAAATAGTGCTTGATACCACGCATTCCACCCATTTCTTCTCCGCCACCAGCGCGACCAGGTCCACCATGTACCAAAGAGGGAAGTGGAGAACCGTGCCCAGTACTTTGCTTCGCATTCTCTCGATTGATTACCAAAATTCTTCCGTGATGACTCGCCGCTTCCAAAACAAACTCGCGGGCAATCTGATCATCAAACGTTGCAATAGAGCAACAAAGAGAACCTTTTCCCATTTGTGCCAATTCCGAAGCTTCTTCCAAATCGCGATAAGGCATAATCGTACTCACCGGACCAAAAGCTTCAATTTCGTGTACACCCAGATTTTTATAAGGATTTTTTTCTACTAATAAAACGGGGCTCATGAAAGCGCCCTTTTCAAAGTCAGCATCTACTAAATCAATTTTATCCAAACTACCATAAACGATTTCTGCCGTTTTGGCTAATTCTTTTACACGGTCGTGAACTTCCGTTACTTGTGCTTTACTCGCAAGCGCTCCCATCCGCACACCATCCGCAGTCGGATTTCCAATCGCTACTTTTGCTAAAGATTTACTAAGTGCTAGTTGTACCGCTTCCACGAGTGGCTCAGGGACAATCACTCGACGAATCGCTGTACATTTTTGTCCGCATTTGACGGTCATCTCTTTCCGAACTTCTTTAATGAATAAATCAAATTCCGGACTACCTGGAACAGCATCTTTTCCCAAAACAGAGCAATTCAAACTATCCGCTTCCATATTAAATGGTACTGCTTCTTGAATAATTCTCGGGTGTGCTTTCAACATTCTTCCCGTAGTCGCAGAGCCTGTAAAAGTGACAACGTCTTGGGATTCAATGGTATCTAAAATATTTCTTGCCGAACCACAAATTAGTTGTAAGGCACCTTCCGGCAAAATTCCAGAAGCAATAATTTCTTTCACAACGGCTTCGGTTAAGAAGGAAGTCGCACTAGCTGGTTTTACGACCGCAGGGACACCAGCCATCCAGTTGACGGCACATTTTTCTAACATTCCCCAGATTGGGAAATTATAAGCATTGATATGGATAGCGACACCTCTTTTAGGAACCATGATATGATGTCCCATAAAGCTTCCTCCACGAGAAAGATCAATGGCATCACCATCAACGTGAAAACTTTGGTTTGCAAAATTTCTACGGAGGGAGGCATTCGCAAAAAGATTACCAAATCCACCTTCAATATCAATCCAACTATCGTTGCGTGTAGCCCCCGTTTTATAACTAATTTCGTAAAATTGTTCTTTTCTTTTATTTAGATAAAGCGCTAACTTCTTGAGCATATTACCTCTTTCCTGAAAAGTCATTTTGCGCAAGGGAGCGCCACCCGTTTTACGACCATATTTAAGAATTGCTTCAAAATCTAATCCTTTGGTCGTAGCCATTGCCACGATATCTCCATTGACGGAATTGTAAAGGGGTTGTCCTTCTCCGTCGCCAGTAATCCAATTTCCTAAAACGTAATTTCCTAACTTTTCCATAGAGTGTGTATATATTTAAGATAGAAGTTTTTTAAATGAAGTTTTCAACCGCTTTCAACGTTATGATACGTTCTCAATGATCGCAGCATAGCCTTGACCAACGCCCACGCACATGGTCACTAAGGCGTATTTTTTTTGTGTTAATTTTAATTCTAGCGCAGCAGAGTAACAAAGTCTCGTACCCGTAGCGCCTAGTGGATGACCAATTGCAATAGCACCACCATTTGGATTAATGCGAGGATCATCATCGGCTAAACCCCACGCTCGAATACAGGCAAGTGCTTGTGCTGCGAAGGCTTCGTTGAGTTCGATTACATCCATGTCCTTCATGGTTAATCCAGCTTTCGCCAAAGCTTTATTGGAAGCTTCAACGGGACCAATCCCCATAATTCGAGGTTCTACACCAACGACGGCAGAACTAACAATTCTTGCCATTGGCTGGAGTTGGTGCTGAGCAACGGCTTGCTCGGAAGCAATGAGGCAAGCTGCCGCACCATCGTTAAGACCAGAAGCATTTCCAGCGGTTACGGAACCGCCTTCCTTTTTGAAGGCTGCTCTTAATTTCCCGAGGACTTCAAGGGTAGTATTGGGTTTGATAAATTCGTCTTGGTCGAAGATAATTGCCGCCTTTTTTCTTTGTGGAATTTCTACGGGAATAATTTCTTTAGCCAATCGACCATTAGCTTGCGCTTTGGCAGCTTTCATTTGAGAATGATAAGCAAATTTGTCTTGATCTGCACGACTCAGTCCGTAAAGGGAAACTAAGTTTTCGGCCGTAACGCCCATACCATCCGTTCCATAAAGTTCATGCATTTTATTATTGACAAATCGCCATCCGAAGCTACTATCGTGCATTTTAGCATCCCGACCAAATGCTTTTGATACTTTAGAAATTACCCAAGGACCACGGGTCATATGTTCTAAACCACCCGCAATGAAAAGGTCACCGTCACCAGCTTTAATCGCTCGGTTGGCATGGATAATACTCGATAAACCTGAGGAACAAAGTCGATTGACCGTTTCACCGGGCACCGACCAAGGTAATCCGGCGAGTAATAGACACATTCTCGCTACGTTGCGATTGTCTTCTCCGGCTTGGTTGGCACAACCAATAATGACATCATCGTAAGCCACTTTTGGAATCGTTGGATTGCGTTCTACTAAGGTGCGAATGACTAAAGCACCTAAGTCATCTGTTCTAATCGTAGAAAGTGCCCCCGTAAAATTGCCAATGGGAGTTCTAATGCCATCTATAATGTATGCTTCTTTCATAAGTACTCTTGTTTTAGACATTTTGAAAAGACCATTTTGCTAAGAATAGCATAGCAAATTACTGATCAATTTCATCGTTTTAATGTCTTACAAATGTACATAAACTCACAGGGAATTTAGCTAGTTGAAGCGACATATTACAGAAGTAATTTGTCCTAGGATCATTTTCGAGAATTTTTTTCTATTTCTTTAAAAGCTTGATGTTTTTAATTGTGAGACCTTGTTGTAATTCTAAAAGATAAAATCCGGCGCTTTCTGTCGAAAGGGAAAAGTTGAGTTTGTTTTCCCCGAGATAAGGAACATAATTTTCCTGTCGTACGATTTGACCAATTGTATTGTATAGGCTGAGCGTGATTGGTTCGGTAGATCCACTCGAAAACTCAAGAAATACTTGCTTCTGTACTGGATTTGGATACGTTCGGTGGAGCTGAATACCTGCTTGTTCGAAGCGCACGTAAACGATGTCACTGTATTCAAATGCACCCGAAAAATCTACTTGCTTCAGGCGATAATAATTGTGATTGGTGAAAGGCGCGGTATCCAGAAATTGGTAATACTGGGTTGTGACCGTTGTCCCTGCTCCTTGTATTGTTCCTATTTTTTCAAAATTCCGACCATCTGTAGCACGCTCCAATTCAAAATGGCTATTATTTTCTTCCGAAGCAGTTGACCAGTCTAAAACAACTTGTTTCTCTTTTTTGGTTGCCGTAAAATTTAATAAATCAACAGCGAGAAAAGGTAGTGTTTTTAGATCAAGTTTATAAGGAACCATCCAAGAGTTAGACCTGACATTGTTGTTAATTACTCGGAGATGATAAGTAACTCCTGGCGTATAGTTACTAGCAGAAAGGGTAATATTGGTCGTTGTATTGGCACTAAAGATGACAAAATCACTGGCATTGCTAGCCATACTTTCATAATCACTAGGATTTTCAAAGAAATCCATTCGCCCTCCTAAATCTCCTGGCGTAATGCTAATGCATAAATCGCCGATTGCATCGGCAGGAACCGTAAACTTGAACCAATCTACGTCGGTCGTGGAAATACCTTCTGGGGCATTATTTGGTCGCACCTGTGCCAAGGCGGCATAAGCTAATCCGTTGTTTACCGTGAGGTTCCACGCAAAAATAGGATAATCACTTTCATCTAAGGCACGAATGACAACGTTAGGGTCGTCATCGATTGCGAGGTGATTGAGATTGCCAAGAATCGTATCTGCCAGCCGATGCGACACGCCGTCGGTTGGATAAGGTGTACTACCATTGTAAAGCCATTGGCGAGACAAATCGACGACCAAATCTCCTCCCGATCCTACGTCAGAAGTAATCCAAGTATATTTTAAATTGGTTGGTAGTGGCATACTTGGATTATCGTAAGTACCATCCCAAGCATCTCCACTTCCCGCAATGTTAATTCCTGTAATGACGTCGTTTTCGTCACCATCACAGTTTACATCCACATTCCAATATCCGGAAAGATCATCTTCGTTTCCACCAAATAAATAAGCGCCAGGGCAGGAACCTAAACCCAAAAAGCCACAACTGAAATTAGGCGCATAACTATAGCGTAAATCTCGTGTAGCTTCAGAAAAAAGGTCAGGAAATGGATCTCTTACTTCGGCTTCGTCATCTTGTAAAAAAGGCCAAGCATTCCCAAATAAATTACTTCCTAAGTGTGGCGTCGTCGTCGTTACTAGTTTTGCAACCTGATGACCGTCCGCCTGATTGGGGTTAACCCACCAAATTGGTGAATTACTTTCTTGGCGTTGCAAATACTCCCGTGCTTGCAAGCCACCCATAGAATGACCAACCAAAATGACTTTGGCTTTATTGGGGTTAGCTTGTAAAACTTTATCGATCATTTTTCCCAAAGCGTATCCTTGCTTATAGGTAGAAGACTCGTTACTATCCGATTCGGTAAAACCCGGAGAATCTCCACCATTGACTTCTAAAAGTGGATTGCTCGCATTTTCATTCCAGAAGTTTTCAAAGTTAATGGAGTAAACACAACCCGGAGCAAGATCATTTGTCTCATTCACAAATTGGACTAAAACGTCATCGTCGCTCGTTCCCTTGATGCCATCTACGCCCCAAATATCGGTACTAGTAGTTGCATTGAGTACCGCGTGAAAGATATCAGCTCGCGCACCCCAAATGTTTTTGAAGCGAGTATCATCAATTAGACCAGAAAAAGTGCCTTGATTTCCGGTATATCCATGCATGAAAATAATGGGATAAGCACAATCGCAAGTTTGAGCGAAGCTCGTATTCAGCGAAAAGCTGCTACAAAATACGGCTAAAGTGAGCACGAGTTGTTTGATCAACCGGAAGTTGTTTTGGTTGGATATCATAAGTTTGTGTTTTTGTTAGATCGTTTTTTCTAAAAAACGTTGAAAAGAGGCGTCGGCGTGAGTAGTAACTTCTTTACCTTAAAGTTAGCATATTTTCATCGACTTGAAAAATTTTACTCCAAAATATTGTTTTTACGGCGTGCTAGAATTACAGCGTTATTACCCTCTGTAAAGCAGTGAACTATCTTCGCTAATCTTGTAGATACTTAATTGACTAAAAGGACGTTATATCCAAGTGAATTCGTTTCGCTACACCGCTAAAACCAAAATTCATAACCACACTTAATCCATAGCTCTTCCTTAATTATGCGAATTTTAGTCTTCTTTATTTTTATGCTGGGTTGTACCATCTCTGGAGAAGCACAATCTTATTTTCCCATTAAAGTCAATAAAAAATGGGGATTGATGAAGGCCAATGGAAGCATCTTTCTCCCCGCGAGCTACGACGCTATTGGAGAATTTCAGCGCTTTGGCTACGCTATTATTCAACGCAATGGAAAGGTAGGTTTACTAAATCAAGCAGGAAAGGAAATTATCGCTCCTTACTACGATGACCTTCAGGTGTTAGATTCTAATTTGATTGCAGTAATGGACCAAGCAGCTTGGCAAGTAATTAATTTGGCGGGAGAAATCATTTTAGCAAAAGGGTATGAACGAGCACGAGTTTGGGAAGGTGGTTTTATTAGTTTTAGAAAAAATCGACGCTGGGGATTGGCAAATCAGGCAGGAAATATTATTTGTCCGACCGTTTACGATGGAATGGAATTGTTGCATCTAGGTTTTTTTAAAACGAGAAAAGGTGATCAATATGGACTGATTGATGTCCAAGGGAAGGAAATACTTCCCTGTGCCTACGAAGCGATTGAGTACGACCAAGAACAACTTTTCTTTTTCAAAAAAGAAAAATACTGGGGAGCGGTTAATGCTAAAGGAAAACTTTTAATTAAAGCTCAGTTCAATAGCTTCCAACGATTATCTAAAGACTTCCTTCAACTTTTCCGTAAGAAAAAGAAATACCTTTACGGTACTCGGGCAGGGCGGGTACTTACGAAGGGGGAATTTGATCATTTTTATAACTTTAGTCCTGCGGGCGTACTTTGTAAGAAGAATAGAAAATTAGGACTCCTGAATTCAGATGGTCGCTTGTGTTTACCCGTTGAGTACGACGAAATTCAAGATTGTGGGGCTGGCTTTTTTAGAGTAAGAAAAGAAGGGCAATGGGGCGTTGTAAATGCGCAGCATGAGTTTGTGATTCCGAGTACGTACGATTATATCGCACCGGTGAATCATCAGCTGTGTATGGTCAAAAAGGAAGCACACTTCGGCTTGCTAAATTTTGCGGGGGACGTTCTTGTTCCTGTCGCTTATGATCGAATCGTCTTCGAGGATCAGCGGGTTAAAGCTTATCAAGGAGAGCGGTTGCAAGTTTTTTATTTTGATGAAAAAGGAGACCTTCGGAAAGAACAAGATTTACAAAATCATTTTTCGATTAGGATTGCAGGAACGGCATCAACACGAACAAGTTTCGTCGCTGATACAACGCCCGTTATGAAAAAATTTGAATGGTTTTACGCACCACAGTCGGACAAGTGGGGTTTGCGCCGCTTGGATAATGGCGTTGTACAAATCAAACCTAGTTTTGATCAAGTAATACCGATGCCTGCCTATGGGTTGACAATTGTCGGCATAGAAAAATTGAATGCAATTGATTTTGATCGGACGACTTTTCGATTCGAAATGGTTTATGGAGTGGTCAATCATGAGATCGGAAAATTAGTAACCAAAGTTAACTTACTGGATATCCGCTTGACCGATTTTGAAAAGGGGCACCCAACGGCAAGGATTATTTTTGAAACGGGACGACACGGTTTGATGACGCGTCACCCTATTGGGAAAATTGTACAAAAAGACTTTGCTTACATTGGTGCCTTTAAAGATGGTCTTGCTCGTATGAGTATTCGTGGCAAACTTGCGGGCAGCCTCAATGCGAAGCAATACGGACTAGAAAAACTAGAAGACTATCTTAACGAAATTCTTTCCGCAAATTACCGCGTGGACTATACACTACACGATCGCTTTTTTGCCAGAGATGCCAAGCTAACTTGTGTCGATTGTAGCTTTGGCTATCTTGATACGTCGGGAAAAATTATCATCCCAACCGAGTATCGTTTTGCCAGAGACTTTGTAAATGAGATCGGAATTGTTGCGCAAGCCGGAAAATGGGGCGTTCGCGGTAAGCAAAATGAAACGATTCTTCCTTGTACTTACGATGGCATTTCTTTCTTAGAAAATACGAAACAACAGATTTTAAAACTAGATCAACAACACAAACGCTACGGACTGCTAGATACTTTAGGAAATATGCGCATCAAACTACTCTACGACGAAATCGACCAGTTTAGTGAAAATCTCTTGGCGGTGAAAAAGCAGGGACTTTGGGGATTCGTTGATCAACGTGGCAAGCTTATCGTCCCTTGTCAATACAGGGCAGTACGCGCCTTTCAAGAGGGCTTTGCGGCGGTTAAAAAATCAAACAAATGGGGCGTGATTGACCGAACGGGGCGAATTTGGATTGACTTTGAATATACGCGCATTGGTGATATGCAAGAGGGCTTAATTTGGGCGCAATTGCCCGGAAAAGTCCGTTATTTTGACACTCAGGGCAATGTGATTATTCGGCGGGATTTTGAGCGGGCTACTAATTTTAGCGGAGGAGTTGCACGAGTCTATCAGGATGGGAAATATGGTTTGATTGATTCGCAAGGAGCATTTGTCCTACGACCTAAGTATAGTCATATTGCTCCCTTTAATACTCAGGGTTTGGCGGTAGTTCGTTATGGAAAAGAGCGCATTCGCTATGGTTTGATTAACCGAGAAGGCGAATTGGTAACTCGACGAGATTTTAAAAAAATCCGTGGGTTCAAGGAAGGTCTTGCTGCTGTAAAATATCGAGATGGCTATGGCTTTATCAATGAGCAAGGGGATTTGGTTATTCCGCCGATTTATACTCGGGTAAGTGATTTTTCGGAAGGGAGAGCAACGGTGCAGCGTAAGGGGAAGTGTGGCTATATTGATCAAATGGGGGAGGAGGTGATTCGGTTGGATTTTTCGAAGTGCTTAGATTTTACGGATGGGAAAGCAGTCGTTTATAAAGGTTATCGTAAAGGTGGAATTATTGATCGAAATGGCGCTTATATCATCGAGCCAGAAGTGAATCGCTTGCTCGAATTTAGTGATGGTCGTGGTTTGGTACGCAATCCGAATTATCAATTCTACTACATTACCGACGAAGCGAAACAACACCAAGCGACCACCTATCAGCAGGCTGGTAAATTTCAGCACGGGGTCGCAGCGGTTCAAATGAATAACCGTTGGGGTATAATAAACCAAAAAGGAATCACCATCGTACCGCCCAAATTTGATGAGATAGCAATCTTTCAAAACGGCTACGCTAAAGTTGCCATGAAACAGTTTAGTGGTTTAAGTAATCTGCGCGGAGAGATCATTGTTCCGACCAATTTCGAATATATCAGCTACGCAGGAGAAGGTTTATTTCGAGTAGAGCAAGGAGATAAAATGGGCTACTTCGATTTTAACGGGAAATGGGTTTGGTCGCTACAACAATAAGTTTTGTCTTGCCCTAAAATAGTAATGCATAAAAAATCCCGAATGATCAAGCTGATCATTCGGGATTTAGCATATTTTTTTAAATAACTGTTGTCCGCTGGAGCAGTTATTATTTCATATCAATTCGGAATTCTACTCTACGATTTAAAGCACGTCCTTCGTCCGTTTCATTAGTGGAAATAGGTTGTGTTTCTCCAAATCCACCATATCCAACTCGCGTCTCAAGAATACCTTTACTTTTCAAATAATCGTAACAGGCTTTGGCTCGTTTCAAAGAAAGGTTCTGATTAAAACTCTCCGTCCCTTTGTTATCAGTATGCCCTTCGATGGTTAGGTAATAGCCTGAATTTGCTTTCAAAATGCTACTGACTTGATCCAAGACTTCGTAAGAACTCGTTTTCAACGTCGCTTTATTGGTTTCAAATTGTACAGCATATTTCGCATAATCTAAAATGGCCTTTTCTGCCTTGGTAATAATTGGGCAACCTTGATTCGAAGCAGCACCGTAGACTTTAGGACAATTATCTTTCGCATCTTCTACACCGTCACCATCGGTGTCAGGACATCCCATAAAACGAACTAACCCCGCCACTGTTGGACATTGATCTTCTTTATCCGCGACACCATCTCGATCGGTATCGGGGCAACCTTTGACATTACCTGGAACCGTAGGACATACATCGACATTATCCGCAAAACCATCCTTATCACTATCGATAGATTGAGCAGGACAACCATTATTTGCGGGTAAACCAAACTCATTGGGACAAGCATCATCTTTGTCTGCAATTTTATCTTGATCCGCATCAGGACAACCTTTTGCGGTACCAGCAAGTTGTGGACATTTATCATCGGCATCCAATACACCGTCACCATCCGAATCCAAGATTGGACAACCTTTATTACTTGGGTCTCCTGCAACGGTCGGACAGGCATCATCTTTATCCATAATACCATCTTGATCGGTATCGGGACAACCAAAGAAAGCGGATAAACCCGCTACTTGAGGGCATTGATCTTCCGTATCAACAATACCATCTTGATCACTATCTAAGGTACTGAGTGGTTCTGGTAGTTCTTCTTTGGGCAATGCCCCCAGAATGAATCCTAAACCTACTCCATAGTGAATATTATCGGTTCCGTCTGCGATGGATTTTCTATACTCTCCTTGTACGTTGACGAGGGCAAATTTCCATAGTTTTACATTAAAACCAATGCCCAAAGGAATCTGAATATCCAAGTCTTTAAAATCTTCCATAACGCCACCTAAACCAGCCATGATATAAGGTGTGACTACATTTTCTTCCGTGTAATACTGTAGCTGTCCAACAATGTCCAAGCCCGTAATTGTACGATTATTGATTTCTTCTGGAAGGCGAATTACGCCTACTTTCAGCGGAATAGCAACGTTGAAGTTTTTATTAAAATTGCGAATATAGTCAACTTCCCAACCTCCAGTAATTTTATCAAAATCGGTGAATCCTCCGACGTTGGGTGAGGTGTAATCAATCAAGAGCCTTTTAAACATTAAGGCATTGGGATGCTCCGTATTCTGTGCAGATAAGGAAAGGGCGCTGCAATATATGCTAATCGCCAGGAAGGTAATGATTTGTTTCATAAAGCTAAGTAATCGTTATGGGATGTACAATCGTTGTTTATCTTTCGAAACCTTACCAGCGCTTTTTATGGCAAAGTATTTTAAACAACTTGTAATTATAAGCAGCCTATTAACTCATAGGCTTAATCGTTATGAGTACAAAAATACGACCATTTTATCATTATGGTCTCATTTTGAAAAAATCTCTTTTGTTCTGAATTTATCTCCGACTCCTTTCTTTAGTATTTGATTTCATGAAACTCTCTGGCCGCTCGCTCTGGAGAAAGACTGGCAGTCTTTTCATCTACGGCAATAATGTAGTATTGACTACCAATTTTTTTGTCAATGGCAATACCATAATATCCATCACCAGCTGCTCGATCTTCTTGTGTACCATCGTCTTTCATTTCAATGCGTTGAAAAGGAGCGTTCGGTTTACCACGATAAACTAAATAAACCTCGGTAGCATCCTTAACTTGCACATTGATGTAGGTTTTTTCTTCCCGATGTCGATGGCTATTTTGGCTAATTGCTGGGGGTGTTTTTGCCAACAAAGGATGTGCTTGTAAATATTTCGTTCGTTCACTCATCAACTGGCGGATACCAATAATTTTTGATTTTCCTGCGAGTGCTTCCTCGCTAAGGTTGAGCTTGAAGCTTTCGTAAGGATAAAGCTTATTTTCATCTTGTTTGACGTAAAAGTCAAGACTACTTTGAATGCTTTTGCCTCGTTTCTCGTACTGGCTTTCTGCGAAAAAATCTTTAAGAATGGTGCGAATGTGAGCGACGTAGACTTTTCGGTATAAATTGTCACGAAGTAATTGCGTGATCAATGGTCGTTTTTTATTCTTCGTTTTATAATGCGTAAAAGGACTTAACCGTTGCATCTTCTCGTTGGAGAGTGCCGTACCATTGCCGTCAAATCTAAATCCTCCAAAAGAAAGATTCATGTCCCACAAAATGGGTTGGAAAATTCCAAAACTATCTTGGTAGAGGTAATAATTATGACAAAGCCGCCCAGTGTAACTATCCAAGTTGACCAATACATTATTAAAGGCCAGCATCCATAAACTCTGATCGACGTTAAGGACCGATTCGAGCTTTTCTGGAGTTTTATTGAGTACTTTGGTTAAATTGACGAGTGCGTTCCAGCCCGTATCTGTTTTTAGCTCGTACAATCCTTGGTAACAAAGAGAATCTTCCCCTAAGTACATTAAAGAAGCTTTATCTCCAGCAGGACAGTCTTTTTTCTTTTTTGCGTCCCAACTAGGATCACATTTAAACAAGACCCCTTCTTTGTAGCCATAGTGCTCTTTTAGAAATTTCTTGTCGATGGATTCAGTATTATTATACAAGCCTAGAAGTTGATCGTTGACGTACAATCGTGTAAAGTTAGCTTTGGGAGCTGGCATATATTTGCGGGCAATCTCGTAAGAGAGGACTTCCCGTAAAAAACTAGGATCTCTAAAAACGTTGGATAATTTTAGCGTTTTGTAACCACCTTTGAATCGTTGTTTTTTCTTGCGGTAATTCGCCTTAATATTGAAGGGCAATTTGGAGGATTCTTGGTTGC
This sequence comes from Saprospiraceae bacterium, assembly GCA_045110315.1. Taxonomy (GTDB): domain Bacteria; phylum Bacteroidota; class Bacteroidia; order Chitinophagales; family Saprospiraceae; genus CALFBG01. Next base: position 12,144 of record JBGCFY010000117.1, on the reverse strand, counting down.
GAACATTAAAGTAGGAACTGTTCCCTTTGTAGCGAACGCCGACGCTGTCGTACGTCATACCATCAACTTTAATCGTTGCCAAAAGGCGATCACCATTATTTACTTGTTTGAGCGAATCTAAAATAACGTCCCAAGCTTCTTGCTTAAAGTTAATTCGAATTTCTTTGACTTGATAGATATCGTATAAATCTTGGGCGGAAAGGAGGGGACCCGCCAATAGAAAAACGAGTAAGAAGTAAAGCTTGTGCATGAGATGTAGATTTAGGATGGAAACAATAACTTGAACATCTGCTTAAACGCTACAAACGAAGGTTGATATTGCCTTAAGCAATATCAACCTTCGGGATGATTTTTTTATTTGTTCAATTCACTCAAACTAGCGGTGTAAGGTTCGAACATATAGTTACTAGGACCGAAACCAATTGCTCCTGGATTTTCTGCCACGATGTAATATTCAATTTTATCTCCTTTTCCGGCAGGATCAATGGTTACACCATAGACTTTATCTCCGGCTTTACCATCATTGCTTTTACCATCATCTTCCATCGTCACCGTTTGGAAAGCTTCGTTGCCATTAAAACGATAAAGTAACTTTACCCGTTTGGGCAGTTTATCAATTTTAGCCTGGATTTTAAAGTCTTTGATCATCGTATTCGAAAACTTTTCTCGTTTTTCTACCATAATTTCGTCTACCGTAGGCGGGAAAACAGAAATTTTAGGATGCTTTTTCAAGAAACTAGCTCGTTTTTTCATCAATTCTACGATTCCAGGAATCTTACTCCGTTTTCCCGTAGTATTATCTAAACTTGCTAAAAACTCGTTGTGTGCGTAAAATTTATTTTTATCCTTAAAAACTGGATCAGCAATCAAACGTTGCAATTCCTTCGCTCGTTTTTCGTATTGTCCGTCGATAAAGTGATCGTAAAGAATCGTTCGAATGTGTGATAAATACATCTTCTGATACATCGCATTTTTGAGCAATTGACTAATCAGTGGCTTCGAAATATTATTTACGTGTAATAGTGGATCTAATTTTTGTAGTTCTTTTAGCTTTAAATCAGAGCCCTTCCCAATATTTTTAAAACTTCCAAAAGATAAATTCAAATCCCAAATAATTGGATTGAATTGCCCAAATTGATCTTTATATAAGTAATAATTTTGACTGTTTTGACCGGAGTAACTACTCAAGTTAACCAAAACATTGTTGAAAGCCAACATCCATAAAGTGCGATCTACGTTGAGTACCTTTTCAATATTTTTAGGTTCTTCGTTGAGGACACGGGTTAATTCAATTAAATCGTCCCAGCCTTCCTTTGACTTGATTTCGTAGTTGTTGAGGTAACAATTAGCCCCTTTCTCGTATTCGAGAGAGCCGTATAGGTTTTGCTTACAGCCTTTTGCTGCTGATTTTGGATCTATGCTAGCCGAAGTCTTAAAAAAGCTGCCATCACTACTGCCAAAGTGCTTTTCTAAAAATTGATCATTGATGGCTTCCAAATTGATGAATAAACCATAATATTCGTCATTGATGTACAATTTGGTATGATTTGCCTTAGGAGCTGGCATATATTGTCGAGCAATTTCGTAAGAAAGTACTTCTCGTATCATACTTGGATCGCGTAAAGCATTAGAAAGCTTCAGCGTTTTGTAGCCAAGGTGATTTTGGTTTTTGTTGATGTAGTTAATCTTGATATGAAAAGCATTTCGCTTGCTTCCCGTCTGAAACGATCGGCTACCACGATAGCGAATACCTACATTTTCGTATTTCGAACCGTCGATCGTGGCGCTTCCAATTAAGTGCCCATTGCCGTAAATTCGTAAAGAATCTAAATCTTCTGCCCAGTTTTTCTGGTCAAATTTTAGTCTAAGTTCAGGAACGCTACCGTTGTCATAAAAGTCCTTTTTCGCTTGAGCGAATGACTGTATTTGTAGCAAGAAAATCCCGATTAGAGAGAGTAATAAACATTTTTTCATATCCTATCACTGATTGATTAGCGTATTTATCCGAATAAAGTCTAACAAGTCGAATTATAAAAAAGCCAAGCGTATTTTTATTTTCCGGGCCCTCCGCAGAAAATAGCAAATATCATTCAGAATCAAGCAAAAAAGACAACTTTAGCGCTTAGCTAGAAGAAGGCTTCTTGATGCATTACAAAACAATATTGACTAGTTGTAGCCAAGTGATGGAATTTCAAACATGCTCTAGAGTGCAATAATAATAAAATTAACGCAATCCATAGGAATATTGACCCTATGGAAATGTTAAAGAACTGGCATATTGGGACTTGAGTGGGATAGTGTGGAGTTTGCTTTCTTTATAGTTGTCCTAAAACAACTTCTTTTATTAGAAACGAATTAACATCGCCAGATGTTATCGCGATGATTCATTTTTAATTTGCTACGGATTTTATTCAACGGATTGATTAGCTATTCCTATGGATAAAACTTGTTTTCCTTCGCTTGTCTTTCTTTTTTTTTAAAACAAGAGAAGCCGCTAGTAAGCCTATGAAAACAAGGTTTGCAAAGAAATAAAAATGTTTACCGCCATAATAGCCATTACGGCTAGTGAAAGTAATTTCAACCAGCTTGCGTTGTCCGTTCTAAAACTATCCAGTTTTGCTTGCTTTTCAGCATCTTTTACTACTATTTTACCAATGCTAAGTAGGTAAAAGTAGCCGGCGATCACAAAAAATACGATTTCAAAAAATAATCCTAAAAAGCTCAAAATATTTTTTATTGAAATTTGTCTAAAATGAGGTTAACGATTGAAGTATTGGGTTGCAATGCTTTACTGTAAGTATTAAGATCTATTGTTAAACAAATCCATTGAATCCATTGAATCCATTGAATCCATTGAATCCATTGATCAACCGATACGGCTGTACAAGTATTTTATGAAAGTTAATTATCTTCAAACTCTAAGGTTTTAGTTTCTTCAAAGTTACCTGTTTTTCGATTCTTTTTTACGTTATCCCAGTCGAAATAGCGACCATTCATGACTACGTAAACACCTGAATCCAGCGTTTGGCTAAAGGCAAGTGCACTTCCCAAGTTGAAAAAACCGTCAGAAGAGGTACCAAAAGCGTAGGGCACCATTGCGCCAGTCAAGACAATTGTTTTGTCAATATTTGCTTTCGCCAACACTTTTGCCGTCGCCACCATCGTATCCGTTCCGTGAGTAATAATAATATTCTTGGCGGTACATTTGCGACAATTGTGAAGGATAATTTCGCGATCATCTTCGGACATTTCCAAACTATCCACCATCATCAAGGTTCTAATATCAATATCTTGGGTACAACGACCTCGATCAAACATTTCTTTCAAGTGGGTATCCTTGAAAAATAATTCTCCCGTGATAAAATTATACTCTTTGTCGAAGGTTCCTCCGGTAATGAAGACTTGGATCATGCCATCAAATTTAGTGCAAATTGCGAGTGATTTATACCTACTCTTAAATAACATTAGTAACGGTAGTTGCTAAAGCACAAATTTATCTAAAACTTTCGAAACTTGGGTGTAAGTACTAAGACAAAATTGATTTGCCATTAAATTGTGTTAGATATTGATCAGTATCAAGGCGCGAAAACCGCCCTAAGCCTTTGCTTAGGAAGCCGTTGAGTAACTTCATCTTTAAAAAGTCCTCAAACTCTTTTATTGGACAAAGTCTGCAATAATCCCCGTTTCTCTAAGGTACCAGATACCAGCAAGGAAAGCAACTACTAATAAGACAACGAGAATGATTTTAATCCAAGAAGTAGGTTTTTGTCCGTAGACTCTTCCCGTCTGACCATTAATAGTAAAGCGATAAACACGATTTTTGTAATTGTAAGAACAAACCCATAAGGGCAACACGATATGTTTGAAAGTCTGATCTGCCTTATGACTATTGACGTGTAAATTTCGCTGAGTATCTCCACCAAGTTGGGCAGAGCACATATTTCGAAGTCGGTGATCCATGATCTTTTCTCCAACCTCATACGCATCTTTTACACCAGTTTGGTAGATTTCAGCTTCCCAACCTACCATCAAACGGGGATCAAAGTTGACGACTTCTGTTAAGCGATAGGGGAGGATTCGGTTGATATCCTCTTGTACGAGTCCTCCCGAAGCAACAACTAAAACATCGTCAAAAAAATGGTTCAGCGTACCCGAACGGTGTGTCCAACGCGTTTTTTGAATTTGTTGGGTTTGCATTTTACCATTGACGCGCACTTGGATCGTCTCGTAGTAATAATGACCGGCTTCGCCTTGCCAAGTCGCATTGGTTTGCGCGTCATAAGTCCAAAAAGGAATATAAACACCGTGCAAGCTATTCACCTTCGCAAATTGTTGGAAGTTAAAAGGGGTAAACCAACCCTGCTTTATCCAGACCTTGAAATGTTCTTCTGCTTTATCTCGAGCAACATAAAACGGAATAATACCAATGGGTTGAATATACTGATGCTCGTAAGCATTGAGGTTGACTTTAGAGGAGCCACAAAAGCCACAATTGACCTTAATGTCACGACTGTCAATAACAAATTTAGCACTGCAGTTCTCGCACTGAAAATGTTGTTGGTCGGGAGCTTCAGAACTAAAGGCTTGATCCTGTTCAATGGCATCGAATAAGGGTTGTTCTAACACGAGGTCGTTGGACGGATCAATCGCTTCCAAGTAGCCACAGTGGGCACAAGAAAGTTTTTGATTTTCGGCAGTATAAAGCAATTGGCTACCACAAGAAGGGCAGGGAAGATGCATCGCATCGGGGAGCATACTATTGTGTTCGTATTCTTGCATTCAGCTGCGGGTAGGTAGAAGGATTTAATCGTAGAAAATAAAGACTTACTAGCGGCCCAAGGGCGCTAGTAAGTCTTTGTGTATTAGCATTGTATTATTTATAATCGAGCAAGTAATTCTTTCTTTTTGGTATCAAATTCTTCTTGAGTAAGAATGCCAGCTTCTTTTAAGCCACCCAATTCTTTCAACAAATTCATGATGTCCTCCTTTGTTTCCGCTTTAGGGGCCGCAGCCTCTTTTGGTTGTTGATCTTGGTTTTGCTGCTGTTTATTCATCATCATATTAGCCATTCCAAAACCCATTCCCATTCCGATTCCTTCACCAGCGCCACCGCCAGGATTCTCTGCCGCTTTCTCAATAGATTGCGCCGTTTGGAAGTTCGTGAATTTATTCATGTCATCGACCATGTTCATATTGGTCATTTTATCGTAGAATTCTTCTACTTCCTTCGGTAAAGAAGTACTTGTGATTTGGAATTTAGTTAATTCCAGACCAAAAGGATCTAGATCTTTCTGTAAGATCGGTGCAACTTTATTTCCTAATTCAGTATAATTCGCTACCATATCAAGGACAGAAACACCCGCTTCTGCAATGGCTTCTGCGAATTTAGGCGAAACGATATCTCGCAAAGAGTTCTCTACGTCTGAAGCGCGTACAATGCCTCGTGTACCAGCATATTCTTGAAAGAACTTTTCGGGATTACTAATGCGGACGAAGTAAGTACCAAAAGCTTTTACCCGAACTTGCTTAAATTGTGGATCTCGTAGAATAATTGGATTAGGTGTTCCCCATTTCAAGTTGGTAAAAGTTCGCATACTAAAAAAGTACACATCACATTTAAAAGGAGAATCAAAACCAGTCTTCCAGTTTTTCAGAGAAGTCAATAAAGGCATATTATTCGTTACCAATTCGTAACGACCAGGTTCATATAAATCTGCAAATTCGCCTTCGTTCAGAAACAGCGCGACTTGTCCTTCCCGTACGGTCAAATTAGCACCGTATTTAATATTTGCATCTTTGTCGGGGAATTTCCATAGAATGACATCGTCACTTTGTTCTACCCAATCAATAACTTCAATTAATTCACCACGAATGAAGTCAAATAATCCCATAATTTTAAATAGATTTAATGGTTATTGATAAGTACCTCGCTTTCCAGAAATACGAAAAGCAATTTGAGGAACTTTCCTCGCTTTCTGATCAGTTTAGAAACCTGATCATTAGGTACTTAGGTTAAATAATTTTTGTTGCAATTGCTGCATTACTCAGAAATATGCGCTCCGTATTCCTACCTCGCCTCATAAATCAATTTTGTAATTTACCTAAATATTAGCTAAAAAACCGTTATACCTTCAAGTTTTTTCGATGAATGCTCAGCTTTTATCTAGGAGTTCTGCTTTCCACCGTACTCAACAATATATTTGAAGCATATTTCAATCCCAACGCTTTCACTCATTCATTACCTTCTCTTGGTGATTGATAGATTCTTGGTGGATTGCTTTTAAGAAATTAGCAATGAATTGTTCGCTTAATCCCTTCTTTGCTCCTTTTTGAATTGCTAGTTTAAGAATTTCCTCCCAACGGTTCGGCTGTAGAATAGCCATATGATTAGATTTTTTATATTGCCCAATATCATCGGCAATCATCATTCGTTTGCCTAATAAATCTAATAGTTCATTATCTAAGTGATCAATCTCCAAGCGCAAATTTTCTAAATCCTGTAAAGAGATAGTATTCACGGCATTTGGACTTCTATAAATAATGTTTTTCATCATGGCCTTATAAGTGGAAGGCTTGATCTGTTGCTTCGCATCGCTCCACGCTTGATCTGGATTGGGATGCGTCTCGGTCATTAATCCTTCAAAATTTAAATCCATTGCTTTTTGTGCGACACTTTGCAAAGTGTCTCGGCGACCACAAATATGGCTGTTGTCGCAAATCATCGGCAGGTCTGGGAATTGTCGTTTGAGCTCAATTGGAATCTGCCACATTGGGGCGTTCCGATAGTTAGAGTTTCCATAAGAAGAGAATCCTCGATGAATAGCAGCAATCTGGTGAATCCCCGCTTTATGCATTCGTTCGATGGCTCCGATCCATAAATTCAAATCTGGATTAATGGGGTTTTTAATGAAAACGGGAATGTCTACGCCTTCGATCGCATCGGCAATTTCTTGTACTGAAAAAGGATTGACAGTCGTGCGAGCACCAATCCACAGTGCATCAACACCATATTTCAGCGCTTGATAAACATGTTGCTGGTTAGCTACTTCCGTTATCACTTTTAAGCCAAATTCTTTTTTGACTTGTTTTAGCCATTTTAGCCCAACAGTCCCAACGCCTTCAAAAGAATTTGGTCGGGTACGAGGTTTCCAAATACCAGCTCTGAAAAAATCAATTTGATGGTCAACAAGCCCTTTTGCCGTTTCTAAAACTTGGTCTTCTGATTCGGCACTGCAAGGTCCAGCAATGAGGATTGGACGTTTGCACGTCGTATTCATGATAGGTTTTAATTCAAGCGTCATAATTTGTTTATTTTAAAATTTTACTTTAGAATTTTATTTTAGAATTTTTTGAATATTATTTGCTTTGCGGATGAGTCGAGCAAAATTTTCGAAATCTTTGTTAGCGAGTAAGTCTCTAAATTGTTGCAAGTTTTTTAAATGTTCATCTAAAACATCGAGGATGTTTTCTCTATTTTGTTCGAAAATAGGAATCCACATTTTAGGGTTACTCCTGGCAAGTCGTACCGTAGAAGAAAATCCACCACTGGCCAATTCTAGAATGCGTTCCTCTTCGTCTTCTTTCTCCAAAACAGTCAAGGCTAAGGCAAAGGAACTGATGTGCGAAATATGCGAAATATAAGCGGTGTGCATATCGTGGGCTGCGGCGTTGAGGTAAATCAAACGCATTTGTAAGGTTTGATATAGCTGCTTTATCAAACGATGGGCTTTTGTACTACTTTTTTCTACCTCACAGATGACGGTACATTTGTGGTCAAATAAATTGGGTAGTGCGGATTCTGGTCCCGAGCATTCTGTGCCTGCCATTGGATGACTTGCGACGAACTGAGCTCGCTTAGGATGGTGCGCTATTTGTTGTAAAATAGCAACTTTGGTAGAGCCAACATCCATGACAGTTTGTTGGTCCACTAAGTCCATCACTTGGGGCAGCAACTTGAGCATAGCGTCTACAGGAATGGCTAAAATGACAAGTTCAGCGGCTGCAATTGCTTCTGCTAAAGGAGCCGATTTGTCGATGATTTTTCTGCGTAAAGCTTTATGTAGATTTTCTTGAACTAGATCTACGCCAATAATTTTTGTGGCGAATCCTCGCTCTTTTAAAGTGATGGCGAGCGATCCTCCAATGAGTCCCGTACCGATAATAGTAACGATCATAATATCTATATTTTGAGTAAGTTATTTTAAAACGGCTTCCACCGTTTGAATTGATTTTTTGAACACTTCGACGGAGCTACAGAGGGAAACTCTTAAGTAATTCTCTCCTTGTTTACCAAAAATACCGCCTGGGGTAAGGAAGATATTTGCTTGGTAAAGCAATTGATTAGAATAGTCGTAACCATTTCCATACTTTGGGTTTATCTTTCCCCAAATGAACATTCCTTTCTGTCGAGATTCGTAGGATAAGCCTAAGTGATCGAATAGCTCTAGTGCTTTTTCTTTTCTTTGTTGGTAAATCTGGTTTTGCTTTTCGTACCAACTTGGGGGTAATTGCAAGGCGGCAATTGCCGCGAGTTGTAAGGGCAAGTACATCCCCGAATCCATATTACTTTTAAATTTTAGGACTTGCTGAATAATTGTTTCGCTTGCAGCCAACATACCAATTCGCCAGCCCGCCATCGCGTGTGATTTACTTAGTGAGTTCAGTTCAACGCAGCAATCTAAAGCCCCTGGAATTTCCAAAATACTACAAGGGCGATCATTGAGGATAAAAGCATAAGGATTATCATGGCATAGTAGAATTTTATGTTTTTGCGCAAACTGAATTAGTGCGGAAAAATCAGTGTGCGAGGCCGTGGCTCCCGTTGGCATATGCGGATAATTAAGCCACATTATTTTTACTTTAGATAAACCTTCTTGTTCTAGACTTACCAAGTCGGGTAACCAATTATGTGCAGCTTTTAGTGCGTAAGTGCGTACCGTTGCACCCGCTAGTTTTGCAGTAGCAGCGTAGGCTGGATAGCCAGGGTCTGGGACTAAAACTTGATCTCCTGCTTCCAGAAAACTCATGGAAAGATGCATAATCCCTTCCTTCGAACCCATTAATGGTAAAATCTGGGTCTGAGGATTGAGGGAGACGTTAAAGTAGCGATCATACCATTCTGCGAAAGCGCAGCGCAGGGCAGGTGACCCTCGGTAACTTTGGTAGCCATGGACATTTATTTGTTGACAATTTTGTTGTAGTGCTTGTACGACTTCTGTTGCTGGTGGCAAATCAGGACTTCCAATACCGAGGTTGATAATGTCTTTCCCCGCTTTGCGTAAAGCAGCAATTTCCTGTAGTTTCTTTGAGAAGTAATATTCTTCTACGGATTGAATTCTTTGAGCGGGTTTAACTTTCATAGTAGTTGCCTATTAGATATTTTCCTAATAATTTAAATGAACTAGTTTGGCTTTTTAAGGCTTCGATTAAGACTTGATACGCAGTGTTTGGTTTTATAATAAAATCTACAAAAAACAAATACTGCCACGTGCTTCTTGGTAGAGGAACAGATTGAATTTTAGTTAAATTCGCATCGTGTTCCGTGAAAGTAGCCAAGACTTGTTGTAAACTGCCAATCGTATGAGGAAGACTAAAGTATACGGAAACTTTCGTCGCTTCGGGCTCAATGACCTGTTGTTGATTTGGTCGTAATACCAAAAAGCGAGTATAGTTACTTTTGTATGTTTCGATGCTAGGGGCAATAATTTCTAGGTCGTATAATTTTGCGGCTAAAGTACTGGCGATGGCACCCGCATTTTTTTTATTTTGATCTTTGATCATTTTTGCACTAAGTGCGGTATCACTCTGTGCAATTAACTTAATGTGTGGGTATTGCTGGAAAAAAGCTTTACACTGCGCCAGAGCAATAGGGTGGGAGTAGACCTCTTTTAAATCTTCAATTTTTTGCGGAGGAAGTACCATGAGGTTTTGTGAGATTCTCAGAAAAACCTCCCCCGAGATATGCACCTGCGTCTTCTGTAAAAGTTGATAATTAGCTAATAAACTTCCTGCAATGGAATTCTCAATCGCCATTAGTCCTTCGTCTACTTGATCTTGCTTCTCGATTGCTTTAACCAATTGAGCAAACTGAGCAACGGGTTGTATGACAATAGGGGTTGCGGCATAGAAGTGCTTTGCGGCAATTTCATGAAAGGCACCATAATATCCCTGTATTCCGATTCTTCTTGTTGTTTTCACTGTTTTTTATTTTCTAATGGACAAAAAAAAAGAGCCCCAACTTGGGACTCTTACTTTGAATTATTATTTGTTTTATGCAATACAATCCGTAAGTCCCTATTATGGTATCCCATAAATAAAAAAGTAAAAAAAGTAATAAGGACTATTGAATAAGTACATTGTTTGGAACGATTGAAAGTTTAATGATTTGGATTCAGGGCAAAAAAAAAGAGCCTTAATAGACTCTTGATTAATATTTGTGGTTAAACCAGATTTACAAATAGAGCCTACTTTTACGGTTGTCCGTAAAAATAAAAGGCAAAAAAGTAAATTGTATTGTTTAAACGTGGCATATTAATATTCTTATTTTAATATTATATTAAAGATAGGGATTCTTTTGTAAGAAAGCAAGGCTGTTGAAAATTTAGATAAAAAAGAAGCGCAAATCAGGAGGAATCTGATTTGCGCTTACTTGGGTAGCATTTAGTATTTTACCTAAAATCGTATTACTTATTTGATTTTGAAAATGCTATCGTCTAAGTTTGTATTTGCTTTGATTTCTTTTACTTCCATAACCAATGGCACGGGCATAACACCAGAGACAGATTGCTTATGAGGGAATTTTACGCCGTTCACAGCCTTGTATCCGTCTAAGTCAGCAGAGATCGTCATGGTTCTGCCTCCTTCCGTTTCGATACTTACTTCTCTTACTTTAAGACTAGACTCTAGGTCAAAGTAATAAGTTGATTTTTTACCAGAAGGGAAAGTAACCTCCATTGCGTAGGCTTTTTTGCCATTGACAGACTCCATTCCAATCAGTTTAGTTTTTACGCTATACTTTTCGAATACTGATTCAGGAATCATGTGATTGCTGATTTTTGCATCTGCAATTTTATCTTCGGGCATTGGCATAGATTGTCCTCTTGCCGTAGTCATTCCTTTATTACCATCAAAAACTACCGCTTGCATGGTCATCCCTTGCATAGAAGTTGTATTAACAGACATATTTGGTACTTTTTGTTGCGTCATAATTTCCAATGCATTGCCACCAAGGTCTGCGGTCATTGTCGTCGTTAAATCTTTAATCGAATTGATTGCTTTTGTTCCTCCAATTGCAGTAAGGTAATCTTGGATTACTTTTGTTGCGGTAACGCCAGCTGGAATCTCCATACCTCCGTCTTTGATTGGATTCCCAAAACGATCGTAAAAATTAACTTTACCGCTCGTTGCAAATTGACCGAGTTTATCTGCTACATCTACTTTATTACCAACAACTACAATGTGAGCGTTTTGTGGTGTAATGTATTTTTTAGCCATTGCTAAAACGTCATCTGCGGTTACCATGCTTAATTTCTTAAGGTAAGTAGCGTAGTAATCATTTGGTAATTTATTTCTAAAAGTATTTAAAGCAAATCTTGCTATGGTTTGTGGTTGCTCCAAGGAACGAGCGAAATTACCAGCCATTACATTCTTTACCAAAGACAATTCTTCGCTGGTAATTTTCTCCGTTCTGATCTTATTCAACTCATACATGAATTGGACTAAAGAGCTATCGGTTACTTCATTTCTTACACTCGCGTTGGCATTGAAAAAACCAACTTCTTTATCTGCCGAAAGGCTAGATCTAGACCCGTAAGTATAAGCTTTATCTTCTCTCAAGTTTGCGTTCAATCTACTACGGAAAAATCCTCCTAATAAAGTATTCATCACCCGTGCTTTGATTTGATCCGGCGCACCAGGTTTCATTTGAATAGGGTAGGTAACATTGATTACAGACTGTACAGCGCCCGTTTTATTGACAAAATCAACTGTTGTACCTGCTGGTTTTTTTGGTTTAGCAAATTGTTGCTTAGGAATACTACTGGAAGCTTTCCAAGCACCGAAATACTTCTTTGAAAGTTTCTCTGCTTCTGATTTTGTGATATCTCCTACGACGACTAAGTAAGAAATGTTTGGCTTAAAGTAGGT
>JBGCFY010000116.1:0-14425 GCA_045110315.1 Saprospiraceae bacterium | reverse complement strand
CACTAATTCATGACGAGAAAATTTTATTTCACTCTTCGTTGGAAAGCCTTGAAAACCAGTAGGTTTCCTGCATTTTCCGCCTCAATTGAAGCAAAATTTTCTTCCGTCAAAATCACCAATCTATTTGGTGAACCTACTTAGGCGATTTAATTCTGTGAACTACTTATTCTTAAGAATAGATTATTATCGTTGATAAAGCTACTCAAAACACAAAATAACTACTGTATCTCGTATTAAATACGATAATCTGGTCTTATCTTTGTCCATGCTTTAAAGAATAGATGCGTTTTTGAGCGTTTATAGCACTATGGTGGAAAAACGGAAAGATTATTCGTAAACGTTTTGGCGTCTTGAGCAACTTCGTTAATTTACTTGCATCGCATCTATTATTATTTGATGCAAATTTTTATAATTTGAAAAAAACACTATGATGAGAAAACTAATTATTTGGGCCATTGTAATTGGGATTGCGGTAGTATGGAGTTCCGTTATTTACAAATCTTGTAAGAATAATAAGAATACTCCAAACACCTCCGTTACCAATTCAAGTACAACTGGCGATCGAAATCTTGCCAACGTTGCAGAAGAAGAAGAAGAAGAAGAAGAAGAGTCCGTCACGGATGAATATGATGATCGTGCAATGAATCAAGGCAAAAGTCAATCTACCGATGATGCAGAAAAAGTAGATATGACAAATTTAGAGGAAGATGAGGACGAAGAAGAAGAAGAGGCAGAAGATGTGAAAATTGAATTCACGAAGGACGAGGATTCAACTACGGGCTCCAATGGTAATACTGCTAATAACTCAATCAGCACTTCCGATGAAGATAATTGGAAATATTTAGTTGTAGCAGGCGCTTATATCAATAAAAGCAATGCTAAGATAATGCTGTCGAAGTTGAAGAAAATTGGCTACCAGGAAGCAGAAATTGTTAGATTTGATTACGATGAACATTATGCTATTTCGGTAGGAAGGTACAATACGATGAGTGCGGCGAATTCTACTTCTAAGGAGTTAAAAGCTGATCATAGGATAGATAATTACGTACACGAAAAACGAGTTAAGAAAAAGAAGCGTTAAGGTACTTAGCCTAGACGATTTATTCGTAAAATTAAAAAGCGAGATTCGACGGAAGTCGAATCTCGCTTTTTAATTTTAAACAACTTTATTACTTAGCTGCCACTACCAAAACTATCCTGCCAAGCTAATACACCGCCAGTTACATTCCGTGCATTAGAAAAGCCAGCAGCTTGCAACATTTGTTGTGCCATCCCACTTCTTGCTCCGGAGCGACAGTGAATGATAACTTCATCATCTTTGTGCTGTTCTAGGTCAGGAATACTCGTCTGAAAATCTCCCAAAGGAATTAAACGTGCACCAAGATTAAATTCGTCATACTCGTACTGTTCCCGTACATCAATGAAAACGAATTCCTCTTTATTGTCTAATTTTTTCTTAAGTTCTGTTACCGTGATATCCATATTAAATTAATTTGTCTTAGTACTTACAACGATAAATTTTTGATGATAAATTCTTTGCGACCGCAAATTAATGATTTTTAGGAAATAAATACCATTTTTGAAGCGCTCATCCAAGTCAATTTCTGAGCTTAGGCCTGCTTGTGTCACTAATCTACCAACTGCGTCGTAAATTTCAAAACGATAATCTTGGTATTCGCCCTCCGATATCGTCAATTGCAAGGACGTACTCGCTGGATTAGGATAAAGGGTAAACGAAACTTTTGCTACTGCTGGTTTCACACTGGTACTGACTGGAGTTGTATTCCCAACAACCGGACGAATCATAATGGCTCCTTCTAAATTGTCAATCGCAAACCAATCTCCACCGGTATTGGTAAAATTGAATTGCTTGGCATTTGGTGTATTTCGGTCAAAACCAACAGGAATCGCAGGATTATTCGCAGAAAATTGTTGCCAACCAATATGAAAATCACCCGCGGGTAAATAAATAGGTAAAGCTAGATTGGTTTCAACATCAATCAATCGGTAGGTTGTATATCCTTGAATTGTATCGTAAGAATCATCTGCAAAGTGAGGTCGCACAAAAGATTTTTGGTAAATAGGTTCTTCTGATAAATCATCCAACCAAACTTGCAAATTGAAAACTTGCCCTTCCGTATTGTCTTCCGTATGTGGAAAATGAAATTGCACCGCTCGCAAAGTATCGGGAATGTTATTCGTAAATCTCACTGCAATTTGGGTACCTTGATTTTGTGCTCGAATACCCGCCTCGGCAGTTCCGTCGTCGTGCGCATAATAATTATCAAAAACGGTTTCGCGGCTTACTTTGTCATTATCTAAAATAGCCATGAATGTAGCATCCTGCTCGGGAACCTCTAGGCTATATTCATTTTCAAAAATTAATTTCTCCGCACCGACAAAATTATTGCTTAAGTCTGTTATATAACTGTCGCGAGTAGGAGAAGGAATGGTTCTCGTAAATAAGTTTGGCGTTTTGCTAGGAATGTTGAAATCTGCTCCGTCGAGTAAAACGTAGTTACCTAAATCCGTCGAAGTAGTCGTCTCCCGTAGGCTTGCCGTTGGCATTTGTACATCCTGCGTTTGCTCAAAGTGGCTAAAAATACCTACTTCAATGTTATCAATCAATTCTTGCGATTCAAAATTTTCAAATTGCCACCAAGGCATACTCGTATAGTCTTTTAAAATAAAATCTGGCGACTTTGTAAAAGCCATATCTTTCACAATACCGTCGGGTACTTCGTTATTCGTCAAGCGAACATAATCCAAGTGCCACAAAAACTTGTTGCCCACACCTCTACAGTAATTGACGAATCTAAATTGAAATCCGTCGTAAAAGTAGGCATTGCTTTCTATTTTGTAAACTTTAAAATCTTTAAACTCAATTACATTCAAAAGGTCCGAATTGTCCAAACCAGTATAACCTTCAATGTTATCCCAATTGCCATTTTCATTTTTAAATTGTAAAAGAAGCGAATCATTTACACCTGGCGCGTAGCCCAACCCTTTTGGTTGAATATAAAAACTCAAGTAAATATCATCACTAGCCGTAAAGTTTTCCAAGTCAAAGTAAGCAGAAGTCATTTTATCGGCTTCTCCGTAAGCATTTCCGTAAGGCGTTCCCGTTTGATCTAATCCATCAAACGTAGCAAAACCAATAGAAGGAGGATCGTTGGCTAGAGTAGTGTTGACATAAGTATTTTTATCTGCCCATAATTCAGGATCAGGAAAAGGACCTTCGTAAGAAAAATCATCCATAAAAGGAAGACCAATTGACTCTCGAGTTACGGTGATGGGAATTTTGAAATTATCACAAACACAAAAGTTGTCACAAACTTCTACACAAACTGTATCTGTTCCCGCAAAACCATTGGCTTGATATAAAAGTTGATTGTTACTCAAGGTGGGCGTACCTAGCTCGTCGCCGTGACAAAAAGAAAGGGTAGAGCCTACAAAATAGCCTGGAAGATTATTCGTATCTACTTCAATCGTAATGTCAGTATTGTAGAGTAGGGTATTGGTTGGGGCAGTAATTAGCCCATCAGGTCTTTTGATAACAATTTGAAAAGTAGCCGTATCGCATTCATTCGCAGCATTACAAAGGGTAACACAAAGTTGGTCTACTTCTAAATTCACATTAGGATCGGCTTGATAAATAAGACAATTGAAGGTGGTATCCAACATGGCAGAATCCACTGTCATCGTATCGATACTAATTTCACCAAAGTTCAAATTGGTACAGTCTGCAAGACTCATATAGCTTCCAGGCGTTCCCAAACCGAAAGTGTCTAAACAGATTCTAATTTTTTCTCCCGATACTACAAAAACGGTATTTCCATCTTGAAAGATGCCATTCTCATGACCAGGGTTGCAATCAATTGTACCACCACGCTGGGTAGCAAATTGTGTAGCTTGTAGAAAACGACGGACGCTTTGTTGTTGCTTTTCGTTGGCTGTTTTTACTTGTTGACTTAATTCAGAATTGCTAGTAATTGGAACTAAATCTACTTGAGCTGATACTTCGGTAAACATCAAGCAAGCAAAGAGTAGTGCGTAAAGTATTCGCATGTTAGTTTTTGAGTTGAATAGTTACGAAAATGTAGTGAAGTTTTTTCACTGACAAAGGATGATCGAGGTTTCTATACGGAAGTTGTTTAATAATTCGAAAACATTTTTGACGTTTTTAAACAACTTCATGGTCGCATATCTGTTGAAAAACGTAAAATATGGCTTAATGTTGCCTTTCTCACATCAGGAAAATAGCTATTTGTCGCCATCATCTCCAAAGTCATCGTCTGCTTCTTCGGCTCCCGTTGAGATTGGCGTAGATTCGCTTTCTGTCTCAATGTCCGTACCACCGTCAGGTGTTGTACCGTCATCACTATCGGTAGGGAGATTAGAATTATCGTCTGGATCTGTTTCCAGCGGCGCATCGGGGATAGGATCATTACCCGATTCAATGTTTTCTCGAGGAAAATCAATTTCGATTTCTTTTGGACAATTATCGGGACGATACTGGGTAAGGTAAATGTCAATTTGTTCGCCCACACGCATTGCTCCATCCTCATCAAAATTAGGTCGTTGTTTCCATACGAAAGCCGTTTCCCGATTAGTAATGGTTCCATCTTGAATGACCGAACCGATATTGAGATTGTAATTACCGACTAGAAATCTTGCGGCATCATACTTTTGACAAACCAAATTAGGAATAGAAACACTGCCACCACCTCGCTCGGAGACGATGAAACCAACGAGAGAGCCGGGATAAACTTTATAACCATCATCAAGTTGGTTAGTAATTGTATCTCCGTCGTGAATAACTTCCAGAATTGTGTTCTCCGCTAGTTTATTATTGAATCGTCTACCCGTAATCTTAGCTGCTACGGAAACGCGTTTTAATTTTTTCTTGTACTGATCAAAAGCATCATTTCCACCGGCTAAATTGGGCAAAGTAACTGGATCGCCCTGCGAAGCCGTAATGGTTAGATAAATTTTTCGATTTTCTTTAACTCGTGACAAAGGTTTAGGATTTTGCTTGATCACTAGATTGGGCGCTTTACCCACGAGATATAAGGAATCATTGACGACGATAGAAAAACTTCGACTTTCGGCTTTCTTAATCGCATCTTCTAGAGGGAGGTCAATGTAATCGTGCACTTGGAGGGATTCTCCGTGATTGGTGTAACATCTAAGCCACCAAGAAGTGAGCATTAGTATCACAACTGTGAATACGAGGACTCCAGCAAAGTTTTTCAAGAAAATCTTGCTAGTCAAAAAGCGACCTGTTTCTCTAAAAAAGTCCTTAAGCTTGTCCCACATTTTGGCGAATGTTCCGTTCATGGAATCCAAATTCTAAAATTTTATCAATAAAATCGTACGGCTTATAACCGTTAATGGCAGACTGATGGAAGATACAAGTTGCTGGTGTCATGCCAGGAAGTGAATTGACTTCAATGATGATTGTTTCAACAGTTTTATCTTCGTAGATTCTTACAAAAGCATCAATGCGCGCATATCCTTTAACACCTAAAATTCGAGCTGCTTTTTCCAAATCTGCCTTCACGCGGCTCGCAATATACGTATAATCGTCGGCATTATTAGCAAATCTCGCCGGAGTAATATTTTGTCCTTCTCCCGCTAGAAATTTCTCTTCGAGAGATAAGATTTCTCCGCCTGCAAGAGCTTCTGAAGGTTCAAATACTTCGTATACGAGTTGGTCCTCTACGTATTTGGTCATTAAGCCTCCCGTAATTTCTAGAAAGTGTTTAGCACCTTCCGCCGTAATCAAACGCTCGATGAGAACTTGTTCTTTTTGTGGAAATTCTTCTTTGTGTTTGAGTTGTAATTTTTCTTCCAATTCGAAAGACATCCGAACGTCCTTTCTAAACATCGCCTCAAAAAAAGCTTCCAATTGGGTACGATCTTTAATTACCTTGACGGCAGAACTACAACCATCATCCACGGGTTTGGCAATCAATGGATAGTCGAAATCTTTTTCGATTTGTCCTAAAGTCGTAGCGGGCGCTTCGAGGAAATCTGTTTTTTGTACCAATTGCTGGTCCGCGACGGGAAAGCCTTTTGTTTTGAGCAATTGCAAGGTGCGATATTTATCAATCGTCAAGGAAGCAGAAGCTTGTGGCGAACCATTGTAAGCGATACCTAGCGATTCTAATTTTAGTTGGACGGTACCGTCTTCTCCTGGTCTTCCATGTAAACCAATAAAAACACCATCAACCAACTCTGCTAACTGCTCGTAGCTAAGTTTGCGGGGTTCAAAAACAATTTCGGAAGACGCATATTTATCGGTAATATCTTGGCAAAGCAATTTGATTTCTTCTACTAAAGGATGTTTCTTGAAATTTAGAATCTTGTCCCGAATATCGTCTGCGTTATCTTTTAATAAGAGGTTAATCGGCAGTTGATATAATTCGTGATTGTGCGCATCGCCCGTCAAGAAAATGGGAATGGCTTCGTATTTATCGGAACTGGCTAGTTTTTCAAAAATATTTCTACCACTTTCCACGGAAATGTGTCGTTCAAAAGAATAACCACCCAAGAAAACGCCAATGACTTTCTTTTTCGTTTTTCCACTGCGAAGGGCCAGAATTTTTCGGTCGAGCTGTTGGAGTAAATCTTCGTAATTGGTTTTGTCGGTAGCCGTTGCAATTCTTTCTTGCAAAGAAATTCGAATGATGTAGGTTAAAAACTGAGAAGGATTTAAGCCAATTTCGGCTGCTTGGTGAAAGAAAAAAGAGGAAGGTAGCATACCCGAAGTCGTATTGGGATCGTTCAGGTAAATCGTATTGTCGGCTTGAATGAAGCCGTCTATCCTAGCGTAAGTGTTAAATTCTAAGTATTCAAATAATTCCTCGCAGGCTTGGCGAATGGCGTTAATTTTTTCATCAACCAGATCAATGGGCGTAATTTTTCGCGAAAGGCCAGGGAGATATTTAGAACGATAATCAAAAACTTCGTTGCCTTTTACAATCTCGGTAGGGGGAAGTGCTACGACGGAACCATCTTCTTTGCGCATCACGATGCAAGAAAACTCTTTTCCGGTGATAAAGGATTCTACAATGACCTTCTGTTCACCGAGTTGACTTTTTAGCCGAATGGACTGATGGTCTTCATCTTCGAAATAATCCTCCAAGAAGGACAGTAAATTTTCTGGATGATATAAGGTTAAGTATTTAATATCGATAGGAAAACCTAGGCCATCCCGAATATCCGTCAAATCTCGAATGTACTGCACTTTTTCCTCAAAATCCCAAGCGTTCCACTGAGCTGCGGTCAATTCTTCGATGAAAAAAGCTTTATCGATATATTTGGAAAAACCTTTCCAGCCTTCGTGTTCATTGATGATGGCAACTCCAATGGAGGAACCTTGATTAGCAGGGCGAATAACCATGGGAAATCCAATTTCGGCGTAAGCCTGCTCATAAAGTGCTCGATTAGTCGTACCCGACAACCAATATTGGCGATCAATGACGAGTACTTCTGGACAAGCAAAACCACCGGCTTGCATAATTTTTTTCTGGAAAGCCTTATCCATTCCAATTGCACAAGCGCGTACACCACTACCGGTATACGGAATTTGCAAACTATCTAAAAGCCCTTGAATCTGTCCATCTTCTCCAAAAATACCGTGTAAGGCCAAAAAAGCGACGTCGATAAGTTCGGCTAGTTCGGATAAGTTGATTTTACGACCTACAGGACGAATTAATTCTTCTTGTTCTTCGGGGTTTAAATGACCGAGACTTTCCATGTAAATCTGAAAAGCATTGACCGAAGCAGGTAAATGATTGACGGGAGGGTAAAAATCTCGGATCGTACCTTTATATACGTATTCCCAATCCAGCAAAATAAAATTGCGGTAGCTATCAATAAAAATAGGGACAGTGTCAAAAAGCGACTTATTGAGATTGTCATAAACCGTGCGTCCACCAGCAAATGCTATTTCTCGTTCTCTGGACGGACCACCGAATAAAATACCTACTTTCATATATCCTTTTTTGTCTAAACGTTGATCACTTGATCCCGAATCAAGTAGTAACGCTCGGCCTTGACTTGGTCGCAAAACCAGATCGTAAAATATTAAAATAATTCACAAAGTTAGTTGATTATATTTTTACATGGAAATAAACGACAAAACATTCTTGATGTGTAAGTACTAAGACCGGAATTAAATCCCCAAAAAGGAATTTTTAGCTAAAAAGTAGCTGCTTTCCCACGGACTAAGCTTAATTTTGTGTTTCCAAGTATTTACTTAAAGCGCGCTCAGATTCATGAATAAAGAAATTCTTCGCTTAGCGATTCCTAATATTATTAGTAATATCTCGATTCCACTAATATCTAGTGTGGATACGGCTTTGATGGGACGGATGTCTCCGTTGCACATCGGAGCGGTAGGAATTGGTGCAATGGTTTTCAACTTCATCTATTGGAACTTTGGTTTTTTGCGGATGGGAACTACCGGAATTACCGCACAAGCTTTTGGCGCCAAGCAAGAAAGTACCGTAATTTTGACCTTGCTGAGGGCACTGATAATTGGTGTAGTAGTAGCCTTGACGGTAATGATTTTGCAGACGAGTATTGGGCGAATCAGTTTTTCATTACTCAATGTTTCAGAAAATCAACTTGATTTGGTGCAACGATATTTTGATGTCAGAATTTGGGCAGCACCAGCTACTTTATGTCTTTACGGGCTAATGGGATGGTTTTTTGGGATGCAAAATGCTATTTATCCTTTGGTTTTGACGATTGTTATCAATGTATTGAACCTCGGCTTGAGTTTTTTCTTCGTCTTTTACTGGGGAATGGACGTGGAAGGCGTCGCTTGGGGAACGGTGATTGCTCAATACACGGGACTGTCGTTGGGCATTTTTCTTTTCTTTTTTAAATATCGTTACTTACTAGATCGGATTTTATTATCGGCAGTAGTAGAATGGAAAGCTTTAAAACATTTCTTTCAAATCAATTGGGATATTTTCCTGCGAACGGTCTGCTTGACTTTTGCGTTTGGGTTTTTCTACAGTCAATCCTCGGTACTTGGTGATCAAATCTTGGCAATCAATGTGATTTTATTACAGTTTTTAAACTGGATGTCTTATGGCGTCGACGGTTTTGCCTACGCTTCCGAGAGTCTAGTCGGAAAGTATAAAGGGGCGAAGCAACTGCCCGAAGTGCGTCGAGCCATTCGCTACGTTTTTGCTTGGGGTACATTTTTGGCGATTTTGTTTAGTCTGCTCTACGGCGGATTGCAAGGCCCTTTATTGGATCTTTTTACGGATGACGAACCACTCAAATTGGCCACTGCACCGTATTTCTTTTGGATGATTTTGCTGCCAATTATTGGTACGCCCTGCTATATTTGGGATGGCGTTTTTGTAGGGCTAGTTGCTTCTCGTGCAATGCGTGATAGTATGCTGATTGCATTACTTATCTATTTACTAAGTTATTATTTTTGGCTAACCAACTACGGGAATCACGGTCTCTGGCTAGCACTAATGATCTTTTTATTTGTACGCGGCGTCATACAATTTGCCCTATATCGCTGGGGAGATGTAGGATTGACCGAAAGGGAAGCATAAAACCTATGCGCCTCAAAGGATTGCGACAGAACAGCTTCTCTTCCTAAAACGATACATTGTAGTGGTAAAACTTTGTCAATTATATTTTAATCAATATCTTTAGTAAAGAATTGGTTGAAAGACCATTTCTGTATGAACCCCACCACCAAGTTCCAAAGCCGATATTTTATCATTAAGATGTACTGACCGTAGTGTTTCTATGCTAGGAAGTCAACGCATTGCTCTTGCCCAAATGTAATTGGAGCAGGTAAAAGAACTTATCCAAATAACTTATTGATTAAGTTGTTTTGAAAAATCACTTATAACAAGAAACTATGAATTTAAAAAATTTACTTTTTTTGACCTTGCTGATCAGTACACAGCTCCTTTTTGCTAACGGAGATCCCGTTAAAAAGAAAAAGACGGACGATGCGGAAAGCTTTTGTGTCGGTACCGAAAAAACTTGGAAGGCTTACGAATTAAATCGATCCTTACTCGCTAATGAATACGAAGTCGTTGAAAAAACCTTCACGCCTTTTGTCGAAGATTTTGTTAATAATACAACCGGCGCTTGGAGTTCCGTAATTCCAATGCCACTCGTACCCGTCGCAGCAGCAAATCTTCCCGATGGAAAATTAATGACTTGGTCGGCGAAAGATAAACTTTCCTTCGGAGGAAACTTAGGAAGAACTTGGACGGCGATTTTTGATCCCTTAACGAATACGGCACAGGATGTTTTGGTGCAAAACACGGCACACGATATGTTTTGTCCTGGAACTAACACCTTACCGGATGGTCGGATTTTGGTCGCCGGTGGATCAAGTAGCAATAAAACGAGTCTTTACGATCCCGCTACCGGACAGTGGAGTGCAGGAGACGAAATGAATATCTCAAGAGGTTATCATGCCAATGTAACCTTAGCCAGTGGCGCTACTTTTTTAGTAGGTGGCTCTTGGAGCGGAGGACAAGGCGGAAAAGATGCTGAAGTTTGGACTTCAAAGTCTTCTTGGTTTACCTTGCCCGGTGTGCCCGTAGAAGCGATAACGGATGGAATCAATGCACCACAGGCTACGGCCAAAAATGACTATTTTCCTTGGCTTTGGGTTGCGCCTAATGGTAAATTATTACACGCTGGTCCAAGTCCAAAAATGCACTGGATTGATCCTAATGGCGTTGGTGGTTATACGGATGCTGGATTACGGGGTAATGATACTTACGCAATCAGTGGAACGACGGTCATGTACGATGTTGGGAAAGTGTTGAAAACGGGAGGATCGAATACTTTCGAGGAAAATACCACCGCCTCGGGAAGAACTTACATCATTGACATGAATAGTGATAACGTGCAGGTAACACAAACGGATAACCTCACCTTCCCTCGGGTATTCAATAGTATGGTGGTCTTACCAAACGGAGAAGTTATGGCCATTGGTGGTTTACCCATTGCAGATGCTTTCTCTGACCAAAACTCTATCCTAACACCAGAACTTTGGAATCCTAACACGCAACAATGGACGAGTTTAGCGCCAATGTCGGTACCTAGGAATTATCATAGTATCTCGATCTTGATGACGGACGGTAGAGTCTACACTGGCGGAGGAGGACTTTGTGGATCTTGTTCTACGAATCATCCCGATGCTCAAATCTATAGCCCACCGTATTTATTCAATGCGAACGGAAGCTTAGCGACGCGACCCGTTATTAATAATGCCCCGAATACGGTCGCTTATAATAGTAATATTCAGGTGAATACAAATGCCGCTATTGGTGCTTTTTCCTTAGTGAAAATGTCTTCAACAACGCATAGTACAAATAATGAGCAACGAAGAATTCCTGTATCGGCAACGGCTTTAGGTGGTAATCAATACCAACTCGCTATCCCTAATCGGAATATTTTACCTCCAGGACAATATATGCTTTTTGCGATGAATAACGCTGGGACGCCAAGTCTGGCTAAGATTATAAAAATCGGAGATGACATTCATAGCAATACTACCTTAGCTGGTGCAAATCTCGGTGGTTCTGGTTTGAGTGCAAGCTATTTTAATAATATGAATTTTACTGGTTTAGCGCTAGAAAGAGAAGATGCACAAATCAATTTTAATTGGGGAACGGGCGCGCCTGATGCTAGCATGGGCGTAAATACGTTTTCAGTAAGATGGGAAGGTCAAATTGAAGTGCCTCGCGAAGGAGGTTATACTTTTTATACCAATAGTGATGATGGCGTTAGATTGTGGATCAATAATAAATTGATGGTAGACAACTGGACGGATCATGCTCCAACGGAAGATATTGGAATGATTGATTTGTTGGCTGGACAACGTTATGATATTAAGATTGAATACTACGAAAACGCTGGTGGTGCGCTAGCGCAGTTGCGCTGGTCTGGACCGGGCATTAACAAAGAACTTGTCCCTACGCAATATCTATTTCCAATAAATGATTGTCAGCAAGTTGGCGATGTTTGTAACGATGGCAATGCTTGTACGACGAATGATATTTACGATGCAGACTGTAATTGTGTTGGAACGTTCCAAGATAGTGATGGTGATGGCGTTTGTAATGCAGATGATGTTTGTCCCAATCTAGATGATAACTTAATTGGTACAGCTTGTAACGACGGCAATCCAAATACTACGAATGATATTTATTTGGCGAATTGTTCTTGTGCGGGTACGCCCGTTAGCGGTGGTGATCCTGATTGCAATGATATTACGGTGACGCCGGGGAATGGATTGCTTACAGTGGGCGGATTGGACGGTGCGCCAATTACGGCAATTCAAATATTTACGTCCAATTGGCAAGGTGTTTACAATTGCTTTGGCGATTGTGGTACGCCAACGGCGAATATCAATCTTGCAGATGGAGATTACATCGTTTACGTGAAATATTTTAGTGCCAGTTATAACTTTATTTGTCAAGTAGATGGTACTTATACGGTCGGTGGCGGCGGTGGTTGTACCGATGCTGATAATGATGGTTATTGTCAGGCAGATGATTGTAATGATAATAATCCTGCTATTCCTGCCAATCCAGGTTCTACTTGTAATGATGGGAATGCGAATACAACCAATGATGTGATTCAGGCGGATGGTTGCAGTTGTGCGGGTACACCGATTGGCGGCGGTGGTGATCCTTGTGTGGACTTATCGATTGTAGCTGCAAATGGTACGATTACCATTAATGGCTTAGATGGTGCGCCAATTTCGCATTTGCAAGTATTTACGAGTAGCTGGCAACCACAATATAGTTGCGCTGGGAATTGTGATCCTACGGAGACCGTTAGTTTACCGAACGGGAATTATATCATTTTGGTGAAATTTTACAATGCAAATTGGACGCCGGTTTGTGAAACGAATCAAACGGTTAGTTTGACTGGCGGTGGTGGCAACAATGATCCTTGTCTTAATCAAGGTGGCGATTCCGACGGTGATGGTATTTGCGATAACAATGATAATTGCCCGAATGATGCTAATCCGGGACAAGCAGACAGTGATAATGATGGAATTGGAGACGTTTGTGATACGCCAACGACTGGTGGTGGAGACTGTGACGATATTAGCTTTAGCGTGAGTGGTGGTAACTTGAGTGTAAGTGGTTTGGATGGATCGCCCGTTTCAATGTTACAAGTATATGATCCTCAGTGGCAGCAAGTTTTTAAATGTTCAGGGAACTGTAATGGGACCGAAACGATTGCCGGAATTGGTGCAGGTAACTATTACGTTATCGCAACGCTATTTGATGCAAGTTGGACTAAGATTTGTGAAAAAGATGCGAATGTAAGTAACGGACAAGTACAAGGATTGACGGCGCAACAAGGAACGGAGTTATTTCAGTTTACGGCGAAAAAAGAAGGTCGCGCGGTGAGTTTAGTTTGGATTACGAACACCGAAGCGATCAACGAAAGTTTTGTCCTTGAACGTTCATCGGATGGTATCAACTTTGAACAGTGGAACCAAGTAGAGAGTCTATCGGAAGAGAATAGTCATACTTATTACAATGAATTAGATAAAACACCGGTTGAAGGAAGAAATTATTATCGAGTGAAAAAAATACACAAAGATGGTAGTGTACAATACTCCAATGTAGCGGATGTTGTTTTTGATTTGGATATTGTTCGATTCTCTATTTTTCCTAATCCAGCAAATGAGCAAGTATACATCAACTTGCCAGAATATGTAGGTCGAACGGGACGGATTAGTATTGCTAATGCACTCGGACAGCAATTAGTGGAACGTCAATTTACAGCGCTTCCTGATAGTCCAATAGAGTGTTCTACAAAAGCCTTGAAAGCAGGGATCTATACGGTTCACGTTCACGTAGAAGGAACTAGAAAACGAACAAAACTATTGGTGATCGCTAAGCAATAAGTGCGGTTACTTTTTGTTGAATAACAAGATCGGATATCCAAGTCATTTGTCGCGTTACGAATGATTTGGATATTTTTTTGTCTGGCTAGCCAATAAAACGAGCAAATTTTACGCTAGTTAATAGGATAGCATGAAGGAAGTAGCGTTGACCAAAGCTCGATGGTTCAATCAAAGCCTAGCAACGGCAAATTTTTTTTTGTCGTAAAGATGAAATAAAAAAAGACAACGTAAACATATTGTAGAATTAATGTAAACGTAATGTACTAAAAAGGGGCTTAGAACAAAATAATTCGCGAAAACTATTTGTTCTAAGCATTCTTTTTATTAATTTGATACTTTATTTCAGTAAAAAACGAATTCACAATCGAGTTGAGTGTTTTTATGCTGAAGTTTTGGAACAAATACATTAATAGTCTATTTATATCTGATTTCTAAATTTCAGTAGCATCTACAACGATGTATTCGCAGCTTTGTTCTTGTGCAGCT
>JBGCFY010000115.1:0-22166 GCA_045110315.1 Saprospiraceae bacterium | reverse complement strand
CACTAATTCATGACGAGAAAATTTTATTTCACTCTTCGTTGGAAAGCCTTGAAAACCAGTAGGTTTCCTGCATTTTCCGCCTCAATTGAAGCAAAATTTTCTTCCGTCAAAATCACCAATCTATTTGGTGAACCTACTTAGCAGTTAAAGTTATCTTATTAATCACCTTTTTACTTTAAAAAAATGAGAATAATCACCAGTCTAATTTTATTAAGTATCAGTTCCTTCTCCTTTGCGCAAAGCGTAGAACGACAAGTAATCGCAAGTGCTGGTGATAGCTACAATAATACGATACAAGTTGAATTCACGATCGGAGAAACAATTACTACTTTTATAGCCGCAGACGTTTCATTGGCTCAAGGATTTCAACAAGATACCGCAACGACTATGCAATTACCGCTACAACTTTTAACCGTACCTAGCACTCAAGTGAATAGCTTGCCATTGCCACAAGCACTAGCTTTTAACCGAGTAATTGAACCAATATGTTTAACCTGCACGGAAGCTATCTATAGTGTGGATCAACTAGAAAGTGTCAGCGCTGAGCAAAGTAATTCTCAAGAATCAGCTAGCCTACTGCGTACAGAACAAGTTCAGTTATCCTTATCTGTTTATCCAAATCCGAGTTCAGGGATTTTAAACGTTAAACTGGAAACTGGAGTAACTGAATTTCCTTCACAAGCAAGTTGTTTTATTTTTGATCATCAGGGAAAACAAGTTTATGCACAGCCAATGACGGGATCGTTACAAACCTTAAATTTAACTCCGTTTCCTGCGGGCGTTTACCAATTACAAGTACGTTTAACTCCAACCACCTTCAAACATCAAACCTTTATCATCACGAAATAATTTAAGCTTCTTTTTACAAAATGTTTCCGCACCTACTTAGTTTCCGAACTTACGTTTAGGATTGCTATTACAGATTAACTTTCCGAATCAAAGTCTGGGTTTAATTTAGCTCCAGGAACTCAACCGTTGTGTTTCCCTTTTGTAAAAAGTTTAAATTTCAACATCAAAGTTGTTTAACCTTTACCTTTATGAAAAAATATTTATTGCTCTTCTCTGGTCTATTCATCACGAGCTTTTTGGTGGCTCAAAATGGGTTTAATTACCAAGCAGTGATTCGAGATGCCGCAGGCGTCATTTTATCTAATCAATCCATCAGTATGCGAATTGGTATGGTACAAGAAAATATTTCTGCTGCTCCCATTTATCAAGAAACACATACGGTACTTACCAATAACTATGGCGTTGTAAGCTTACGCATTGGAACAGGTACAGTCACTTTGGGAGATTTTAAAAGTATCGACTGGCGTAAACCAAGCTTTACAAAAGTTGAACTAGATGTTACCGGTGGCAATAACTATAAGCTCATTGGCACGACTCAATTAGGAACAGTACCAACAGCCTTATACGCCGAAAGTTCAGGAAATGACTTTGGTTTAAATGTTAAGCAATTTGGAGCGATTGGAGATAACTCCAACGATGATACGGCGGCGATTCAAGCGGCAATTGATTCCGCAGCAGTTATGGCTAATCGAGTCGTTTTCCCCGCGGGAAACTATAAAACGATGGGAACTTTAGTTGTACCCAACGGCGTAATGCTCGTAGGAGAAGGAACTGGCAGCAACCCACTTTCTGGCCCTTTTAATGGTAGTGCGATCCGTTATTACGGTAGTGAAACAGCTTTAGTTTTTGAGGGAAATAATGCTGGCATTCGAGATATTGTAGTCGTAGACCGTAGTGGTGGAAGTGCGGAAGCTGGGATCAAGATTATTGCTAGTGGAAGATCGGTGGAGAGTATTCGTTTCTTTAATATCTTAATTTTTGGATTTGTTGGTGGCACCTCTTTAAAACTCGAAGCGAAAAATTCGGGTGGAATTGCCTATGCTTCTTTTTACAATGTAAGAATTAGAAACACAAAAATTGGTATTCACATCGTAGAGGATGCTAGTTCTTTTGTGAATTCGAATAGCTGGTTTCACGGTGAAATCTCGGGTGGTGCTTTTGACTATTGCCTTAAAGTCGATGGCGGGAATAACAATCAATTTTATGGAACTGTGATGGAACCTCCTAGTTCTAAGCTTGGTCACATTGTGGTTACAACGGGAGAAATTCAGGGACATAATATTCGAGTGGAAGGAACTTCCCAAGCTGCAACAACGCCGCTAATTGATTTTCAAACGGGCACTTACGATTCTTTTTTAAGTGGAACGTACGCCGGAGGTCTTACGCTAGATCGAGGAAATAATACCATTCTCCTTCGAAGTGGAAAAGCCACAAAGTTTATCAATTCGAGCCAGAATCAATTCGAAAATGCTTCTTTCCTTGGATACGATGGAATTACCATTCCCGGATGGAAGATTACCGGAAATCCAGAAATCGAAATCCTTGATGCTGATTTAAGTCCTCATCATAAAGTTTTAAAATTAAAAACCAGTGGACTAACGACACTTTCTCCAGATGAGCGTTCAAACCCTGCACTTGGGAATGCACCATATTTCCGACAACTAAATTTTGGAATGTACGTCAAAACAGACCAACAAAATTCGGTAGCACTTACCAGTAATGTTCCGAATGGCGTAGTCACTTCCCAATATCACAGCGGCGATAATACTTGGCAATTCGTAGGAATGACTGCTGCCGTAGACCCTACAACAAGTATCCAATCACAATTAATCATTACGAGTCCTTCTACCGTATATTTGACGATGCCAGCGTTGACCTTTGGTAACCAAATTCCTGACTTAAGTCCTAAACCAATTACAACTGCGGGAGGACAAATTCAAGGAATGCTCACTACTAGACTGGTCTCTACCCCTTTTACCCCATTTCAAGGTTCCCTCCTTTTACCACAGGAAGGCAATGTTTTTGAAATCAATGGTAGTAAAAACATAAAAAGAATCAATCATTTGGAACCTGATCATTTCCCGAAAGGGACAGTTATTAGCTTGTTATTCAATAAATTAGGATCTACCGTTTTCAAAAACAACAAATTACTTTTAAAAAGCGAATATATTTCCGTCAAGAATGGTTCACTAGAACTTATTTCTTTGGGCGATGGAACTTGGCGAGAGATGGATCGGAACAATTAATAATTTTTAATTAAGACTCCTTTCTAGTGGCTCACCTTATCCCGAATCTTCTTAGGAAGGTTCGGGATATTTTTTGGTCCGGTGATATTATCCTCTATTTTAAAACAACTGCAACTTCTATGGTTTAAAAATTTAAAATCTACCTCTTTTTATTAATTTTGCAAATAAACGTAGATTTAAATTTTCATCAATTGACAGCAGACAGGTTTTTTGCCTTTTTAGCATAAGGTCTAAAGAAAAAATATATGATTTCAGTAGATAATATTAGCGTAGAATTTAGTAGTCATACTTTATTTAAAGATGTTTCCTTCGTCATTAATGAAAATGATAAAATTGCATTAATGGGTAAAAATGGCGCAGGTAAATCTACGATGATGAAGATTATCGCAGGTTTGCAAGCTGCTACTCGAGGTAAAGTTCAATTTCCCAAAGAAGCCGTTATTGCTTACTTGCCACAGCATTTATTAATCGACGACAATTGTACCGTTTTTGAAGAAACGGCAAAAGCTTTTGGGAAAGTCTTTGCCATGCGTGACGAAATGGACCGTTTAAATAAAGAGCTAGAGACGCGTACTGATTACGAATCAGAGGCTTATTTGAATATTATTAATAAGGTGACGGAGCTGGGAGAAATCTATTATTCCATCGAAGAAATCAATTACGATGCTGAGGTAGAAAAAACTTTATTGGGACTTGGTTTTAAACGGGAAGATTTTCACCAACCTACGAGTGAGTTTAGTGGTGGATGGAGAATGCGCATCGAATTGGCGAAGATACTTTTGCAAAAACCCGATTTGATTCTCCTTGATGAGCCGACGAACCACATTGATATTGAATCCGTGATTTGGCTAGAAGATTTTCTTACCAATAAAGCGAAAGCGGTACTCGTCATTTCACACGATCGTGCTTTTATTGACAACATCACCAATCGTACAATCGAAATTACGATGGGAAAAATCTACGACTATAAAGCAAACTATTCTCACTATCTACAATTGCGTACCGAGCGACGATCTCATCAACTTAAAGCGTACAAGGATCAACAAAAGTTTATTGCTGATAGCCAGCGATTCATTGAACGATTTAAAGGAACCTATTCCAAATCCAATCAAGTTAATTCGCGAGAACGAATGCTCGAAAAATTGGAAATCATCGAAATTGATGAAGTAGATCGCTCTGCCCTCAAACTGCGATTTCCTGCTTGTAAACGTTCGGGAGATTATCCCGTGATCGTAAAAGGATTAAGTAAGCAGTACGGAGATCAAGTGGTTTTTCAAGATGCGAATATGACAATTGAGCGCGGCGAGAAAGTTTCTTTCGTCGGAAGAAACGGAGAAGGAAAATCAACGATGATCAAAGCAATTATGGACGAAATAGCATTTCAAGGAGAATGCCAGATTGGTCATAACGTACAGATTGGTTACTTCGCACAAAACCAAGCCTCCTTACTCGATCCTGAGTTGACCGTTTTTCAAACGGTGGATGAAATTGCAGAAGGCGATATTCGTACCCAACTCAAAAATATTCTGGGTCGCTTTATGTTTAGTGGTGATGATATCGACAAAAAAGTTTCGGTTTTATCCGGTGGAGAACGAACCCGACTGGCAATGGTGAAGTTATTATTGGCACCTGTCAATTTATTAATTCTGGATGAACCTACCAATCACTTGGATATCAAGTCGAAAGATATCCTCAAAGAAGCCTTGCAAGAATTTGATGGCACCTTGATTCTCGTTTCTCACGATCGGGACTTTTTACAAGGTCTTTCAAAAAAAGTATTTGAATTCAAAAATCAAAGAGTCATTGAGCACTTCGAAACGATTGATGATTTTCTTGCGAGGAATCGAATTAAGAATCTGCAAGAAATTAATTTATCAAAATAAAGCTTAAATAAAATTCCTGTAGCATAAAAGCAATTAAACTTAGCTACTCGTTTTACCAAAGTAGGTCGAGTAGCTAAGATAAATTCTCCAATAAATAATCACGTACGCTCCCCTTTCGCTAGGAAGTTGTTTTTTAAAAAGATTTTACTTTTAAACCTACGAAAAAAGTTCGTGGTGCGCCCGGTCCGTAGACATAATTACTATCTCTATTTTTACCAGTATCAAAATCCGATTGATACGCATTCGTAAGATTCTTTATCCCACCAAAAAACTCTAGCTTGGAATCCAAGGCAGTTAAATCAAAAGTATAACTCGTTTTGAAGCTCAGTTCGGTAAAAGGATTCGCTTGGACATATTCGTCGTTTTCTTGTTCTGGAGCGCCAGCAAAATGTACCAATTCCATGGCTCCGGTATAGACCAAGTTCAAACTTGTATTGAATCGTGAATTCGGAAAAAAGGATAAAGTTGCATAGCCATACTCATTTGGCGTTCGCAAAAATGCCCGCTTTGCAGCTAGTCCTTCAATATTTTCAACGGCGACATCAAACTGACTCTGTTGCAAGGTAAACCCTGCTTCCAATTGTGCTTTTTGATCATAGTTTGCGCGCAATTCTAAGGTTAATCCTTGAACCGTTGAACCAGCACCGTTTCTCTTTTCGAAAACTTCGCCAAAACTGTCTGCACCAAGAGGTTGCTGATAAAAAGCATTATCCAAATGCGTATAGAACCCCTCTAAGGTGAAACCAACAATATAATGTTCTGAAATCTTATCGTAATTAATTGATCCGCTAATACTATTCGATCGTTCCTCTACCAAGTCCGGCGATAACAAAATTCTAGAAACGCCTCCTCCCGCAAATGCAATGTGCAAATCACTATCAAAAGCTTGTGGTGCTCTAAAGCCGGTTCCCCAAGTCAAGCGAAATTGGGTAGCAGTACGCAGTTTATACAACAAAGAAACCCGAGGACTAACGATGACTTGATCGACTAAGTTATGCTTATCTGCTCGAAAGCCCGTCAATAAATTAATCGCAGGCGTAATCTCCCAGTCACTCTGGAGAAAAGTTCCAAAAGTTTGCGTAAGCTGATCAATCTTATAATTATAAGCTTCTATAAAATCTAGCACATCATCTTCGGTGTACTCAATTCCCGCAGTCAGTACATTCGAACCGCCTAAAAAGTTAGTCAACCGATGATTGACTTGCAGGCCAAATTGGTAAGTCGTATTCTCAGAAGAGCCGTAAGGTGGATTGAGCAAATAATTTTCTTTTTCTGTTTCCTCATCGGGAAGAATCCCCGTAAAATGTGATCGATCGGTACTTTGTGCCGCGAAGTAAGCAATAATGGAACTGTTGTCTTCATTAAAGTTGAGTTGATAATCTAAGCTTCCGAGTAAGACGTCGTGGGTGCGTTCTTCGGCTTGCTGCGCCAAATGAGCGGGTCCATCTACCAATGCTCCACCATAACGATATTCGTGTAAACTACTCAGACTTAGCTCAATTTTTTGATTGGGTGTCGGTTGGAAAAAAAGGTTGGTTCCGAAGGCATTATTGCGTAAAGCAGGCAACTCCGAAAATTGATCTCCATTGTGATCATAGGCTGCTCGATCTCGTTGATTCACAAAGACGGAACCCCCCGCATTCCCTTTCGGTGCGAGCACCGTCGCGTTACCACTCAAGATATGATCCGTTGCGTTACGGTTGATATTTTGATAAGTATATCCAAGTTCAAAATTATTCTTCGTCGGAATCTTTGTAATCACATTAACCGTTCCTCCGATGGCACTCGAACCGTAAAGTGCGGAACCGCCACCACGAACCACTTCGATGCGCTCAATCATATTACTGGGAATTTGTTCCATTCCGTATAATCCCGTTAAAGGACTAAATATCGGGCGACCATTGATCAGAATCTGAGAATATCCACCTGCGAGACCATTCATGCGCAATTGAGTATAGTTGCAAGTCTGGCAATCCGTTTCAACGCGTAGTCCAGGCTGAAACCGCAAGCCTTCCGATAAGTTACAAGCTTGCGCATTTTCCAAAGTTTGTTGATCAATTACATTGACGATCACGGGAGATTCTGTTTGTCGCTTAAAAGTCTTGGTTCCGGTAACAACCACCTGATCAATTAAAAAAGAACTTGGCACTAAATTAATGTCCAAGTCTATTGCTCCTTGATTTTCCACGACAATCAATGGCTGTTGAATCGTTTGATAACCAACGTAAGAAATGGAAAGCGTCCAGGTGCCTACTGGAACATTTTCAAGGCGATATCGACCGTTGACATCCGTGGTCGTTCCCAATTCGGTTTGCTCAATGACAACTGTAGCAAATTCAACGGGAAGCTTATCCGCAGAAACAATGCCACTCAAGCTTGTGTTTTGCGCCAAGCAAGTTATGGTCAACAATAAGCAAGAAAAGAGCAGTAAAATATTTTTCATTATACTTAATTTATATTTAGATCATGCAAATCTATATTTTTAGACTCATCTAAACAATTTTTTAGCACAATACTTAAACAAAAAATAAACGCCCTAGTTCATTCTTAGAAAATTAGTTTACTGACCATCAATTCATTATAAAAAAAAATTATATCCAAAACTAGAAAAATGAATTATAAGTATCTGATTATCAATTAATTAAAACTTTTAAAACATTTCCATACAAAAAGGTATCTCTTTTTGATTTGTTATGCTATTTTATCCAGTATTGTCCAATTTCAAGCTTTGAGCATACCGGAAAATATTGCATATTAGGACAAGCAATCAACATTCTTAAAATAGAAATACCGCCGAAGATTAAATTCTCCAACGGCATTTCATACTGAAAATTAACGTTCTAGCGAGCACTTCTACCGCTCGAAAGCTGCGGCTGCATAGGGAAATTCTACTTAACGTTCCTGGCGATCTTTAAACGGAGGCGTCCAAGTTTTCTTTTGCATAATTGCTTTGACTTCCTCGTACGATAAAGGATAAAAATCGTGGTTATCAACGCCGATATCAAAACTCAAGCGATCTGCTAAGTCGGGTAAGTTGCCGTGACTGTGACCATATAAGTGCCAATTTCCACGACTGTCTCCCCGCCAAACACGCATCGCATAGTGAAATAGAATAATTCTTTGCACACCGTTATCACAGTCCGGATCTTTGACTTTGAGTTCGTAGTAATCTTTAATCCACTCGAAACGTTTCCTATTTTGTAGCGCTGCACTTTCGTGGTTTCCCGTAATGAGGTGAATACTTCCGTTGAGTTGCTTAAGAATAGTTGCAAGATTTTCTTTGTAACTTAAGCCAAAGTCGCCGAGGTGATAAACGGTATCTTTGGGACCGATTTTTTCGTTCCAACGTTCAATTAATACCCTATCCATTTCCTGAACATCTTTGAACGGACGATTACAAAACCGGATGATGTTGGCGTGACCAAAGTGGTGGTCTGAAGTAAAAAATAATTTCATGATTTAATTTTTTCATGAGGAAGAATGATCACTGAGAATTTTTATGAATAATTTTCGCATCAGCAATCGTAACTAAACCGTAAAAAACAAGGAAATAGTTCCCGACTAAAAAAATAGGTGCCAAGAAGTTATTGACATTCAAGAGGAAGTTTAATATTTTTAGCCAATATTATGGAAAAAATAATCACATTTCTACATCAAATTAGTCCACTTAAGCCGGAGACCATTCTTGCTTTAGCAGAGTTGTTTAGTCCTGTAGAACTGGAAGCAAATCAATTTTTCATCAAAGAAGATCAGTATGCAAAAGAAATAGGTTTTCTGGAAACAGGTATTGCTAGAGCTTTTTTCGTTACCCGAGAAGGTAAAGAATACAATAAGCAGTTTTTTGTAGGTCCTACGTTAATTGGAGCCTATGCTTCCCTATTAACAAAGCAAAAAAACAAGATTGCTCAACAGGCACTAACGCCCTGCAAAGTATGGAAAGCTTCTTATGCTGAAATTGAATTACTGTACCAAAAGTTTCACGACTTTGAACGCTTAGGGAGAAAAATGGCGGAATACTATTTTATAGCAAAAGAAAAGAAAGAACTCGAAATGGCTTTATTGGACGCAGAAAATCGATACCTAATTTTTCGAGCGGAATTTCCTACGCTTGAATTGAAAATTCCTCAGTACCATATCGCCTCTTATTTAGGAATAAGTCCGACTCAGTTAAGTAGAGTTAGAAATAAAATGTCAAGCCGATAATGCGTTTCTTTACCTATGTAAATGACTTTGAGTAATTTACTAGCTAATTTTGGTCTATTATTTTACCAAAAAAAACAGCAATGTTATTTGAAATTTTAATGGCCTTATCCACGGGGGCTTTGGGTATTTTTCTAGGGGCACAAATTGCGGAAGGTGCGCTCTTGGTGCCTTATTGGAAAGCGTTACCGCCAAAAGACTTCTTCGACTTACACCAACGTTATGGCAAAAAAATCTATCTTTTTTTTGCTCCCCTAACCATCATAGCCACACTACTTCCCTTATCAACGCTCACTTACGGAGTATTGATGAATATTAGTATTCAAGTACCGATGATGCTCATGGGAATTTTCACCCTATTATTTTTTTCGACTTACTACTTATTTTTCAAGCGCGCTAATCAAGCTTTTGCAATGGCAAGTATTTCTCACGAAGAACTTCCCGCTGCCATCACGAAATGGGGCAATTGGCATTGGACAAGAATCTTTTTTGAGTTCCTTGCTTTTGTCTGTTCCATCATCAGCTTGGTGTATTTGTGAGCCTACCAATTAAATATAATTTCCACACCAGTACGACATCGACCGGAATCAGTATAGCAAAGTTGTCGCTTAACTTTTACTGAAGTCTTGGTAGAAAGTGGCTTCTTTTTATTTCTCCTGATTAGTTTTTGCGAGCACCATTTTTTTGATCAGCACTAATTGTCCTAAATGATAATGGGTATGCTCGATAATTCCGTGGATATTGGCGTAATAATTACTATACTTTGGATCTGTAAAATCCTCCCAAAGCTGTTCTGCTGGCAACTTCGCTAGTAAGTTCGCAAAGGTTTCTGCATCTGCCAAGGTTTTAGCGACCATTTGATCCCAATCTGCTTGGCAAGTAATTGGAGGATGGTCAAAACTTAGGGCATCTTTGGCGACTAAAGCTTCTCCGGCGAGCACCTTGGCTACGGCGCTGACGTAATAATTGATGTGAAAATTAAGGGTTGCAATGGTATTAAAATCTGCAATTTGGGTAGTAGCTTGCTGCCAAGTTAACCCTTCCAAGTGTTCCTTTACACTCGAACTTGCCCAATTTCCACCAAAATGTACGGCTCGAAAATGTTTGGTTAATTGTGTAATCGCTGGCATAGGAAAATATTAAGAAAGAAGTTGTTTAAAAATAGTTGCAGTGCACACATAATCCGATTAAGCGGAGCGATGAACCTCGCTATCAAAAGAAACTATTTTACGCTAAAAAAGCTACTTTTGTTCACTTGGCTTTTCTATTTTATTCCAAGTATCCGAACAGATTTTCCAGTCTTCACCGACCTTTCGCCAAACGATGACATACTTTCCTTTCCAAGCGGAGACCGTACCATCCGATGCTTGATTTTTTACTTCGTAGTATCCATAATCGTAAGCGTATTCTTCTACAATTCGAATCTCAGCGGGCGTTATTTTATGTGCTAAAGCTTTTATCCCGATCGGTAAAGTCCAACGTTTCTGAATCGCGGCAACGCTTTCCACAATTTCATTTCGATCAGGAATAATTTTACCCTCCGTGGTGTAACAGTTTGCTAATTTAGCTGCCTCTCCATTTACGTAGTACGTTGAAAATCCTCTACTATTTTGCAGAATTTTTTCAATATCACGCTCCGGTCCAATGTAATTTTGAGCATTCAAGTTGATACTAAAACAGAGCACTACGGCGAGAGCGATCGCTTTTTCCAAATAGGACATAGTCGTTAGTTTTAAAAATATATTAATGTTATTTTAGCTTTGATCGTGCGCTAAAATCATGGACTTAACCCATTCATTCGGTATCACATCAATGGTCATATTAATTCTTTGATCTGTGCTGTTATTGACAACTCGATGCGGGTCCGTCAAGCGCAAGTACCAGCATTCTCCTGTCTTCATCGGCACGGGTTCATCATTTAAAAAGAAAGTTACCGATGCATCTACTTGAATCGGAATCGTCAAGCGAATCATCGATTTCTCAATTTGCAAACCTAAGGTTGGATCGGTATGTTCTTTCACCACTGCCCCTGGCGCTAAGCGCAAAATTCGCACTAAATTAACCGTACAATTATCCCGAAAAGTCTGCAGCACTTCTTGTAAATAAGGCGCAGATTTTAGCGCTTTCGTATCCAGCCAATCCGTCCACGAACCATCCGCAAAATCTTCCGCAGGTGGTGGCATTGGAATAGCAGGATCAACCATAAAAGCGGGAGATCGCAACGGTAAAGAATCGTAATAAACAAAAGCACCAAGGTTCATGGCTGCAACTTCGGCTTGCATTTTAGCGACGTCAAAATTGAACGGTAATTTGATGCGATCGCTTACCGTATCCGTTGGCGTGATGGAAGGCTGCATAATTGTATTTTTTAGGGGGTTTAAGAATTCACTTACTTAGTTTTGTGTTAATACTTAAAGAGCAATATCCAAGATTTATTATTCAGTTCTTTAAACAGAATCTTTAAAGAGAAAGACACCTTGTGAGCAGACAAATTACGATTTTTTTTTTATTTTAAAAAAACATTCTGATTGGTGTAAATCAAATTCTAGCGATCATTTCCTCAATTGTTCGCTAATTCCGATTAGTAATAAAATGAACACTATTTTTTCAAGGAGAGAAGCTGAGGTTTTGTAGCTTTTGTCGTTCCGCAAAGTTAGGTGAAAAATAATGTTAAACTTTTAAGACTTTTAGTACCAAAACGCAAATCAACCACAAGCTTAACTAGGAAACAATAATTTCTTTCCAGAGTACATCATCGCCATCTCTTCCTCGACGGTCAATTCATCTTCCCCAACCGGCGGAAATTCCCCTGGCTCGTAAGCTACATATTTTACGTCCGACAAATAGCTAAATAAAAGACCTTCTTCCGTTTGGGTGATGCTACCGCCGCCTTCCATTTGAAATTCTCCTACGCTAGGTAATTCTAAGTAATTGATTAAATACAAATCTAAGGCTTCTGCTAATTCGTGATCGTAAGCCAAGCGTTTTTCGTCTATCCAAATACCTAAGATGGCCTCATCACCACCACAATCCCAAGTAACTTTTATTTGCTTTCCTTCTTCTAATAAATCTTGAAGGCTATATTTTAGGTAGGTATAATCTTTTTTTGACATTAGTTTTATTTTTTAAAATTATTAGGATCTTTCAACCAAGCGAGTTCCTTTGGATCAGGATGAAACTGCCAGCGTTGCGTAAATTTGAATTGGGTTAAATAGTGTTGTACCGTTTGCTCAGGCTTAATCATTGCGCGTAGACTTTGAGCGGCTTTGATATCCAAAATTTCCCGCGCTAGATACACGCCAAAGTCACTAAAGGTAAGCAGTAAGGAAGCTTTTAATTTTGATTTCAAATAAGGCCTTAGCACAAATTTTTCTAAGGCCGCATTTTCAAATTCCGGTAAAACTAAATCCTCTCCCCACTCGATTGCTTGTCCGGACAACCATTCATAGAGACTAGGCACTTTCCCACTCAGATCTTCTTTGAGGTGCTCGGCGGCAATATCTCTAACGAGAATAATTTTACCCGTTGAATTTTCCAGGTAATCGCCAAACTTTTCAATGGTTAATTCTATCCCAAAAAGATGATGCAGTAAAAGCCGATGCTTTACGTGAAAGTAGAACAATTTACTCGAATCCAAAAACTTATGAATCGCAAAATAATCTTCCTCCTTTCCTCCGAATTTTCTCACCGACAGCCTGCTATGGTCCCAAATATTCATGACTTTTTTATAATGAAGTTGTTTTACAATAGATCGTAATACCTACAGGTAAAGCATTGCAATCCAGTACTTCCCCCTTATTTCTCGTCACCACAGCTATGGCTGCATAAATTCTGAATAGAATTTACCGCTTGCGGATGGGATGCAAAAGAGCTTCGCCCTGACTTACAAGCCTTTACCTTCAGTTGCTAACATCATTTTAAAACAACTTCAATGCTATTTAATACAAGATAAAGAAAAAACAATATTCTTTAGTTCGCCTGCTAATTTAAGCTTTACTTAAAAAAAAGAACCTATTGAGCACTCAGATACAACAGTCTTTATACCAAAATACTAGCAGCTAAACCCGAAGATACAAAATGCTAAGAATACTAGTATCCGTTTTCGGCATTGAAGTTGTTCCTATTAACTAGCGGCTAAAATCCACGACCAATGAAACAATTAATTTTCTTCCTATTTGTACTATTTTGCATCAATTCCACTTCCGCTCAAATCAAGATGAACTGGACACTCAGCAAGCAACTAGCCTTCTCAAAAGCGAAAGTAAATAATTCGCTGGTGATGGTTTATTATTACAATTCCGAAAATGATAAGCTGACAACAATGGTAGAAGAAAATATTTTTTATGCCTCCGAAAAAGGATCGTGGAGTCCAAACTACTTTGTTGAATACATGAATGAACGTTTGTTTGCCATGAAGAAAGACCTAGACCTTAATTCAATTAGTAAGGAAGCCAGTCAACTTAATCTCAATAAATATCCAGCTTTCATTTGGTATTATCCAAATGGAGAAGAAGCACACCGAATCATTGGCGGCGAAAAATCTGATGGAGAAATGCTTGAACTAGTCAAACAATTAAATGATGAATTTCAAGAAGCAACGTTGCTCACAAAAGGTACCGCAAGCTATCTTTACCTAGCGGATCGACTTGAAGAAGACTTAAAAGACGTAAG
The DNA here is from genome assembly GCA_045110315.1 of Saprospiraceae bacterium. Lineage (GTDB taxonomy): Bacteria > Bacteroidota > Bacteroidia > Chitinophagales > Saprospiraceae > CALFBG01. The sequence goes on along the minus strand of JBGCFY010000115.1, from coordinate 8,317 downwards.
CAATTCCTGTGACCATATTGGTTGTGCCTACCCCGTTATTCATCGTTCGTTTAAAGCCGTTCCCAAAGGAGTTGAACTTCCTTATCTTTTAGAAAAGTCATTAGTGCAAAATGCCTTGGATTTAGATGGACCCGAAATTATTTGGCTCCTAAACAATCTGGAAGATTTAGAGAAAGAGGATAAAGTTTATGCGATTTATGAAACCATTCTATTTGAAATTGTTGAAAAAAATGGTGCTCAACTCAGTGAAGAAACCTTCTTAAAAGAACTAGAAGGTTTTATGAAAGATAAACGACTCGATAAATTTCCATCCTACAAAGCAGATGTCCTTGTACTAATTAAGGAAGAATTAGCACCATAAAATTCCCTGCCGATATTTGATTGATTCGATGCTCAACGAGGACAAGGCAAATCTTCTTAATCCTGGTTACGATAGTAAAAGAAAACGCCCATTGCGAGTAGCATGATAACAATACCAATCGTATAATCTTCCTTTAGGTTCGCTACGTAAACGGGGAAATCGCCTTGGTGCAAGGTTTTAATTTCGACCAATTCAAGATCATAATTTAGGATAACCTTATCAGGAGGTATCGTTCGTTTTATTTTACTTTTATACTCTTTTTCGGTAACGCCAACTTGTACTTTTTGCCCAACTAAATCTGCTTTTGCCCAAGCAACGAAACTTGAAATTTCCTTTACTTGAGAGAAGCTTATCTCTGGATATTCTGCCAAATTAAGATGAATACGCGTCGGAGTAGTGTGACGATCATATTCAAAAAAGGGTTGCTCGACCATCCTTCCTTCGAGTTGCACCAAAGGAACTTCATGATGAAAAATACTCCAAGTTAAAAAGGCACCAAATAGGAATAGGCACAAGGTAAAAACGTGTAATATTTTCTTGTTAAATTTCTTTTCCCCCAATTGATAGTTTACTTTTTCTACGGCGGGCAATCGGGAATAACGGCTTGAAATTTCTTTTTTTAAAACTTCAAGGTTAGTGCCCAACGTCAAGTCATCAAACTCAACGTAACGACCATCCGTTAATACCAAAATCAAATAATTGGCAACTTCGTCGTACTCGTCATCAACCATCTTTTGTGTAAGAAAATATCCCCGGATGGTCTCCTTCGGAATTTTGTTAACTAAAAATCGACGCCCACGAATCGTCAAGCCCGAGGCTTCAATTTTAACTTCGTACAACAAAGCCATGTAAATCGCCCATACTCCAGACAACATAAGTCCGCTAGCAATGACCAAAGGTATTAGTTCAAAAAAGCCTAACAATACAGCGGATGGAAAAAGCTTCATTCCAATTGCGGTAAAAAATACGCCCGCTATTCCGAAGAATAACCTTTTGGATAAACTTAAAGGAATACGGATCATCATTAGCGAAGTTAATAAACGAAAATAAAATTACTTTGGAATAAGATCACAAAACCAAAACCCCATTTCCTGTACTGCTGAGTTGTCTGCTTGCTTAGGCTGTGGATACGACCGAAAGACCTTCTCCCCAAGTTCAAATTCAACAGGATAGTTAAAAATTGGTCCATCAAAACAGAACGTATGAAATTCTCCATTTTCACCACAAGGATCAACTCCTGCGGGTAAGTCTTTCATAAAGTTAGCATCAATTTCTCTACCCAGAAAAGATTCGTCCAGCAATTGAGCATTGAGACAAAGAACGACCGCTCGAAAACCTAATGCTAAGAATTCCTCTAATAGTAGTTTTGTATCTCGTTTCCATAAAGGAAATATACCTTGCAAATTTACCTGTGCCAATTGAGTTTCTCGATACTGACGCAAATCTTCTAGGAAAATATCACCAAAGCCACAATGCGTATATCCCGCTTCAACAAAGCTTTGCATTTCCTTTTGTAGAATCAAATCGTACGCCTCCATCGTTGGTGACTGAGGCAGTTCAATAGTATCTAAAGGTAAGCCAATTGCAGCGGCTTGTTCTTCCAATAACTGACGTTGTAAACCGTGCATCGTCACTCGATCGAAATGAGTATTGATCGTTGTAACAAGTCGATCAACTTCCAATTGATTATTTTTTTGCAGATGATATAAGGCTAAAGCGGCATCCTTTCCCGAACTCCAATTAAGGTAGGTTTTTAGTTTTTCGGTCATAGTTCTACTGAAGGGCAAAATAAACATCCATTGTATTTGCTTCGCCGTATCTCTTCATTTTTTTGTCAAAAAAATAGTTTAAAAAAATACTGCTATCATCGAGTAGCTTAACGCAATCAAGCATCCCGTCCCAACGAAATAAGGAATCGAGGAATCTTTATATTTTTTTTCACTTAACGTCTTCAAAGAATCTTTACTAAAACTAAGCAGTTTTATCACGACCAAACCTACCCAACGAATCCCTGAAAATAGACCTTTAATAAATCCTCCAAAGACGACCTCCGCAATTGCTTCAAAAATAATTGACATCCTAATTTTTTATTAATTACAAAAATATTTAACCATTCCACGCCCAAGCGTCCGTGTTACTTTCTTAAGTTCGTTTCTTTCCATTCGCCTTGCGCAATCAAAGGCTTTCCATTCAACTGAGCATGATGCACTTTCAATTTTTGTGACCGTTCAAATTGCTTCGGAACCGCTAACGTATAATCTTTTACAGTCTCTTTTAGGATTCTTGTATCAATATCTGCATCAAAGTGAATCTTGCGCTCTTTTAATAGATTCCCGGCCGAATCAAGGAGTTCGTAAGTTCGACCATATCCATAATCAGAGACATCCGAAATGGTAATTTTCAAACGTTCCTGATCTTTTTGGTAAGTACTCACGATTATTTCAGCATCTCCCCCACTTTCATCCGTAGTTTTGAGCTTTTTCCAGTTGCTCAAATCAAACTTCCCAAATTTTGGAAAATTGAATTTTAAATCGGTGATAGTGGCATTTCCTTTTTGCTCATCTACCCGTTTTACTGCACCACCAAAAACCCAGCCCGTTTGTTGATCTGGTGTACTTACTTTGAGCCAAGCTTCGTCGTAGGCTACCGCACGCAACACAATCGTTTCCGTGGAGGTCGATTTTTCACCTTTAAAAATTAAGGCATCGTTTGGCGTCACGGTGGCTACGGTTTTAGATTTGAGATTAGGCTGCGCACGAATATTGAGTTTGTCTACCCAGGCGTAAAATACTTTATTATTCTTTTCCTTTTTAGGAGAAATAGCCGGCGCATCGTATGCATCAGGTTTAGCGTCCGCTTCAGTTGTTTCCATTTCAGATTTATTGGTCTGAGTTGTCGCTTCATTTTGCTTAGCCGTGGATTCTCCTTGGCAAGCTATTCCACAAAAAATAATCGTTAAAAGGAAAAATAAAACACTTAGGTTCAATTTAGTCATAATCGTTAGATTGGCAGCTCGAAGGCTAATTGGGGTTTTCTAATAATTTTCTAATAGAAGCTACGGTGGGTAACGCTGAAAACTTCAAGCCAATTTACACAAAATGGGTATCTTGACAAAAGAAAATTTAAATTAGAGCAGAGCGAATGGATCAAGAAAATAGTATTCGCGAAATATATCATCCAGCTACTAGAAGCTAACAACTAGGGTTCGTCCTTTTCAAAAAAGCTTAGCGTTTAGCTATTCAAGCTAATGTTTACTGATCTTTCGAGGTCATTTAGTACAAATTTATCTGCCATACCGAATAAGAGCATTTCTATTAAAAACGGTGCTTGGGCTTGATCGCCGTACAATTCATTTGCCAATGCTTTCAGTAGCTCATTATATTTTCGGTAAGCAATATCACCCGTGTAATAATGAGCATCTAAATCTTTAGCTTTTATGCCTTTGCCCAAAAAACTGAATTTGATCAAGGCTTCTACTGGATATTGTGTAATATTTTTATTCCGACCACTGGGCATAGGAAAGTATAGCGAAACCTCAGACTGCGTCTTAAATAGAATCCAATTTAAAACATAAATCACTCTTGAATCGTAAATAAAATAACGGTTAAAATCGTAGAAGAAACTTACTTTAGAAAGGGAAGAGATTGTCGAAAACTCATCTTTTGTTAAACTCAGCTCATCCGTATCAAGTTTGGCAATAAAATTTTCTAGCTTATTCTTGTTTTTATTTTTATCTCTACCTCCTTTTGATCCTGGTCCGATGAAAGATTTAATTCCTCCCCAAGATCTAATGATCCAACAAGCATCCTTAAAACCAATTGGTTTCTTAAAGTGCTCTGTGAGTAATAACCGACAAGTCTTTTGCTGCTCAAAAGTGTTGTCTTTTTTTCTTTGTAATTTTTTCTGTGCCGCAGGACTCATCCATTCACTCATCCATTCAAGTACTTCCTTACTTACTGCTTTAAAACTTTCTTGATAAGTCTTATCTTTTTCGGCTTCCCGCAAAAAACTAATTATTTTTTCCATCCAACGACTGTTTAACTAATATTGAAATACTTGGCCAGATTAACCGCAACGCCATCTTCCAAGTTACTTAAAGTCACTTCATCCGCTACCGCAAGTAGTGCTTCCTTCGCATTCGCCACCGCAACACCGTGCCCAACACCTTCAATGAGTTCTACATCATTAAAATTATCACCAAAGGCAATAACCTCCGATAATTCGATTGCTGCTTGCTGATCTAATAAAAAGGCCAAGGCTGATAGTTTAGATATTTTTTTACTCGAAATTTCCAGGTAGGTAGGTTTAGAACGATAGACATTGAGTTGATCCGCAAAGGACATCGTTAGCCAATTTTCGAGGAGTTGAATTTCTCCGGCTTCTCCCATGCACATTATTTTATGCGGACCAATCTGCTGTGTTTTCCAAGTTTGACAAACCTCGGATAGAGAGGCCACTACTGGATCAACTTTGGTATTGTGCTGCTCTCGTTTTGCCCAATAATCCATCGCAGGAACGTACCATTCCTCACCGTGATACAAACTAGCATGAATCGTCGCTCCCTGGATAAAACGCAAAATTAATTCCGTTAATTCGATGGAAACCTCAATCGACAAAAGTGATTTAGGTACGCCTTCTTCATAACTCAACACTAAGCCACCATTATAAGCAATTAGTGCTCGTCGTTCAATGCCCAATTCTATTTGCAAGTGTTTCATCGCTTTTGGCATCCGAGAAGAAATTAAAATTACGGGCGTCGCTACTCCAATTTCACTGAGCACAGCGATCGTTCTTGCAGAAAGTTGTCTTTCTTTGTTGAGCAAGGTTCCGTCAATATCACTACAAACTAGTTTAAATTGCTTATTCGTCATCTTAGATTATTATTTTGCGGTATGCAAGGTGTTTCCCGAGTAGGATTACTTCCCTTTACCCGTCGAAAGTACAGATAAAATTTTATCCAATCAAGTGAAAATTAGCACAATCCTTTTTTATGTCCTATTTTACAAAAAAGTTGTTTAGAAGCTTTTTTAAACTTTAAATATGATCACCTTGAATCTAAAAACCAAACGCCTTCACCTTCGAGCTTTACAAATGAGTGACCTCGCTGATTTCCATCAATACCGCTCAAATCCTGTAGTGACTCAATACCAAGGTTTTGACGTCATGACACTTGAAGCAGCAAGACAGTTCATTACCACAAACAGTACTAGGACTTTTGGTAAAGCTGGTGAATGGGTTCAATATGCGATCGCGGATTTACAGACGGAACAACTCCTTGGAGATTATGCTATTCAATTGGATGCGCAAGATGTTAGAATCGCGCAAGTGGGCATGACCATTTCCCATTTGCACCAAAGAAAAGGCTATGCCAAAGAAGCGTTGCTCCGTATTTTAGCTTTCCTTTTTGAAGAACAATCCGTGCTACGTGTTGTAGAAATTATGGATGCCGAAAATACCGCCGCCATTCGTTCCCTCGAAAGTGTTGGCTTTCGCCAAGAAGGACACTTTATTGAAAATATTTTCTTCAAAGGAAAATGGGGCAGCGAATACCAGTATGCCATGTTGAAACGAGAATGGGAAGAAAATAAGGCAAAGATCAACTAATTCCAACCACCATGAAAATACTACTTTGCTCAATCGGTTCGAGAGGCGACGTCCAGCCTTTTTTAATGCTTGGAGATTATTTCTCTAAACAAGGACACGAGGTCACCGTAGTTTCTGCTGAACTGTATACAACTTTAGCTGCTGACTACCAAGTCAATTATCAGCATTTCCCTGGAGATTATGGTTTACTAATCAATGATAGCGAGTTAAAAAAAGCAATTGGTCGCAATCCTTTTACCATTGGAAAAAAACTCAAAACAAAGGTCTATCCCATCATTGAAAGTTCTTTGCAGACTTTTTACGATTGGTCAAAATGGGCCAACGTCATTCTTTATCATCCCAAAACATTAATTGATATTTTTGGAGCAGAAATTCAGGAGAAACTCATTAAAGCTTACGTCATTCCTGCGTTTACGCCAACGAAAGCCTTTCCGAATCCAATTCTAAATTTCCTGCCCATTCCTAGATTTTTGGCTCCTTGGAGTTATAAGATTACCAATGCCATGCTAGGCACGGTAAAGACACCGATCAAAAATTTTAGACAAAAAAATAAGCTTAGTCAAACCAATGCTTTACTCCCAACGATGACGCTTTACGGCATCAGTCCTAGCTTTTTACCACAACCAGAAGATTATCCTAGCGATCATCATTTTACCGGATTTTGGTTGGCTCCCAATAACACGCTCCCACTCGACGAAGCCATTTTGAAGTTCTTTGCTGATGACCAAGAAGTATTAATCCTCACTTTTGGAAGTATGCCCTATAAATCCAAAATTCCAATTAACGAATTCATCGAAACAATTTTAGCTGTTACTCAACTTAAGATTTTTGTGGTAAAAGCTTGGGGCTTAAAGCCTGCCTTTATCAAAAAAAATGAACGCGTTTTTGCCGTAGATCAAGCGCCTTTTGATTTGTTGTTCCCCTTGGCAGATTATGTGCTACATCACGGCGGAGCGGGTACAACGGCAATCGCTTTACAAGCTGGTCTTCCACAAATGATTTGTCCCATTTTACACCCTTTTGGCGATCAGTACTTTTGGGGGAAGCAAGTTGAAGCGCAAGGAATTGGTGTTGCTCCGATTCCACTTGCCAAATTGACACTTAGAAAATTGGAACAAAGTATAATCCAACTCACCACTGGCGCGTATCAGGAAAAAGCTCAATCCATGGGACAAAAAATTAAAACGGAAGACGGTTTGGCGAAGGCTTTAGCCTTGGTGGAAGCTCACGTTGAACAGCAAGTACGTTCTGAGTCATAAAAACTTTATGTGATATTGAATTCAAAAAATACCCGAACCTTCAAGCTAGAAGATTCGGGTGTATGCTTTGAAGTGGTTTCAAAACAACTCCTTTATTTTTTTAAATTACTTTTTCACTAATCTTGTAACCAGCGTTTGTCCAGCTTGTGTGCTACGCAACAAATAAACACCAGAACCATAATCACTAATATTCATCTCTAAATTATTATCTCCATTCGTTACCGACCAATTCCGCGTCTGTAATAATTTCCCCGCAACATCAAAGAGTTCTAGTAAAACAGGTCCTTCTTTTTCACTGAAATAGTTGACCGTAAAGTTATTCTCCGTCACTGGATTTGGAATAATTTTCACCGTAGCCTCCGCTTTGAAATCTATCGCAATCGTACGAGAGTTCGTCGTCGTTCCATCTAAATCATGTTGCACAAGTCGATAGTAATTGATGCCGTTATTTGGGTTTCGATCAAAGGAAGTATAGGCTTTGGGTGTACTGGAATCTCCATTTCCAAGTACTCGATCAAACGGATAAAACTCGCGTCCCGTCGTGGAACGTTCTACCGAGAAGTAATCATGGTTGACCTCCGCGGCTGTTGTCCAATCTAATTGTACTTGATTATCTAATTTCTTTCCGGTAAAAGAAGTTAATTCTACGGGTAAAAAGTTACAATCCGGCGTACATTGAATCAAAACAGGCGTTCCAAAAACGCAGTCGTTATAATCAACACTAGGAAACGTAATTGCCGCTGCACCAGGATAAGTAATGGCAATATTGACCGCGTAACTTACCGTAATGGCACCGTCAAAGCTAAATAACCAAAAGCAAAATCCATTGGCGGGATCGTATCCCGATAACGCTGTTTCCGTAAAGGTATAAACGCCCGTAGAACCTCCGCCATTAATAACTTGTCCTGGTCCACCACAAGCAATACCATCGTTTTTGAAAAAGAAAGAAACATTTCTATTCGGAGAAACACTATTAACGGTAACCGTAACCGTGTAGGTCGGATCATTAATTGGATTCGCCGGAATTCCTGGAATATTCCCTGAGGTGTAACGCGCTGCACTATTTCCATTAAAATTGCCCGTTAAAAATGAG
>JBGCFY010000114.1:0-30207 GCA_045110315.1 Saprospiraceae bacterium | reverse complement strand
AAAAAAAAATGGAGCTTCATCTTGAAAACCAAGCGCTTACAACTAATTTCAACCCCCATTTTAAAACAACTTCTAAGCTTAAATTCATGTTTATATGGTGTTTTCAAGAAAAATATAGAAAGTACCAAACAAAACTATGGCGCTCAGTAAACAAAATTATGGGATTATTGTAGTAGTAAGACACAATAAGTTCTTTAACAAATCATTATATTTGCAGAAATTTCTCGAAAACAGTTAATGACATTATGAAAAAAATATTCTATTCTCTAATATTAACGACAGTATGTTCCATGATCACGTTTGATGCTTCGGGGCAGTTCAGTTTTGACTGTGAAAATGGGCAACATCCTGTAACAGGAGAAGATTGTGTAAATACCATTATTACAGCCGTACCTTTTTTACGTATTGTACCTGATGCTCGATCTGGTGCGATGGGTGACGTAGGAATTGCGATTTCGCCTGATGCCAACGCGGCTCACTTCAATTCTTCGAAATTGGCTTTCGCAGAAAAAGATTTTGGCGTGTCCGTTACTTACACTCCTTGGTTACGTGCCTTGGGTCTACAGGATGTCTATTTGGCCTACCTTACTGGATATAAACAAATTGATAAGTTGCAAACGGTAAACTTTGGCTTACGATACTTCTCTTTGGGTAGTATTTCCTTTACGGATGACAATGGTCAACCTTTAGGAGATGGTCGTCCAAATGAATTTGAGGTTAACTTAGGTTATTCTCGACAATTAACGGAAAAGTTTGCCGTAGGAATCAATGGTAAGTTCATTTATTCTAATCTGGCTTCTGGCCAAACCTTAGGAGATGTGGAAATTACACCGGGTACTGCTGGAGCTGCAGATTTTTCTTTTACTTACCGAACACCGATTCAGTTTTCTGGGAATAAGACAAACTTAACGGTTGGTTTAGCAGTAACGAATTTAGGAACTAAAATTTCCTATACGAATTCAATTAACAAAGATTATATTCCTGCGAATTTAGGATTAGGAGCAGCATGGGAATTTCAATTTGATGACTACAACTCTTTCACTTTTGCGATGGATATTAATAAGCTACTAGTTCCTACGCCAACGAATGAAGACAGTGACGGAAACGGTATTCTAGATTACAAAGAAGAATCTATGTTTAGCGGTGTCTTACAATCTTTCGGTGATGCACCAGGTGGTGGCGCCGAAGAATTGAAAGAATTAATGTACTCTATTGGAGTGGAATATTGGTATGATAAGCAATTTGCGGTCAGAGCAGGTTACTTCACAGAGCACCGATCAAAAGGAAATCGTAAATTCTTTACCGTTGGACTTGGTCTTAAATACAATATTTTTGGTCTAAACTTCTCTTATTTGGTACCAACTACTAATCAGAGAAATCCATTGGATAATACTTTACGTTTCTCTTTATTATTTGATATGGATGCGTTAAGTGGTAGTGATGATGAATTGCCGGTAAACTAATTAAGGTAGTTATAAAACTTCCACAAAAAAAGCGGAATTTGGTATGACCAAATTCCGCTTTTTTTATACGATTGATTTTGATTCGTTAAAACAATTTCTGCTTATCGTTTGAACAGAATTTCTTTAGCATTCCATTAAATAGCAAGGCATATTAGTTCACTTATTAATTGGCTATGACAAATAAATTTCAACTTAGGCTTACAATTTCAACAAAGGAATATGTTGAAATTGGCGACCATTTTGAATACTCAATTGATACCAACCAGCCGTTAAATTTGCCAAATTCAGTTGATACTTCCCATTTGCATCTTGTAGGGATTCCTGATGAATGGATTGACCAACGCTGTTGAATAGCGTTAATTGAATGGTACCGGATAACATTTCAGGAAAGTCGATTTGCAATTCCTCCCCTACCGGATTCGGATAAACGGTTAATCCAAAATCTACCAAGATTGAAGGCGTTGTTCCTACGTTGAAATCGGTAAATTTTTCAATAGAAAAAGATAAGAGCTTAGGATTGAGCACAGAAAATTTTTCTGAGCCAATGTAGCCATAATCCTTATTCCGAAAACAAATCCCCTCTACTTGACCATTAAAAACGCCCGATCCTAAAGCAACGTATCGTTGATTACCACTAAAATAATCCGTATCGGCATAATCGTAAAACAACCACATAAAAGTATTTCCAGGTGGTACGTATCCAAGTAAAGTTACAACACCATCTTCGTTGATATCTGCGCCCGTAATAAGTCCACCGACGTCAAAACTGCCGCGTAATTGCGCAGTGTGTGTTCCTGGAGTAGCGGGTAAAACGTAGTGGCGCGTTCGATTATCTTGCCAATCTTTAGAAAAAAGATGAAGGCTATCCTTGTGAAAAAAGAAAGCTTCACAATCAAAATTATGATCATTATTATTATGAATAAAAACGGTTTGATCACTAAAAGAGAATTCGATCAATTCTGCATTCACAATATTGGCGCTGAGGTCGCTACGCTTGACGCGATAAACTTTCAAATCCATACGACCACCGCTATTGTTACCAAAATCACCAATGTAAAGATAATCTTCACTTTGCGCTAAATCTTCCCAATCAACATTATCAGCAGTAGCGATGAGTACCGTTTGTAGAATTTGCCCCGTAACGGTATCAATTCGGTACAATTTATCTTCGTTGCCATTGGGAGGATTATCGTTGTGTGTCCAAAGTCCCGATTCTTCCAAGAAAGCGAGACCAGAACATTCCTCCAAGCTCCCTGGCAAATTGGCAATTTGTACTGGGCTGTAAGAATAGGTACAAGAACCATCGTTGGTAACGGCTGCTGCATCGTAATTATCTGCTACCGGATCGGTACAACCTTCTTGTGCAAATAAGGAAAAACTACTACTTAGTAATACTAGAAAAATAATCGTTCTCAACACTTTTTAAAAATTTAGATTAAGAAGTTATTTAAAGACGCTAAAATGTTTGCGAATGATTAAACAACTTCACAAAAATAACTTCAATAAAAAAAACAGCGAACCGATAAGCCGGATTCTGTCTTTGCTGTTCGTCAGACGAGCGACAAAGTTCTATCATTTATCTAGCCTCGTTTTCACAAACGAAGTCTATCTGCCTACCCCTCCCGACTGATTATCACGAGGATAACCTAATTAAGCGAGCAACTTAAAGCTGAAAAAATCAGCATCGAGATGTACGTGGCATTTCAACCCACAAGGTTTATCCCCTCGACTTGTTACCAAGCCAAAGCGTGCGCTCTTACCGCACATTTTCACCCTTACCTCCTTCGTGAGAACGAGGCGGTTATTTTCTGCGACACTTGCTGTATTTTGCCCGAAGGCAAAACCCCATTCGTTAAATGGTGTGGTGCTCTACGTTGTCCGGACTTTCCTCATTTTTATGCCCGAAGACATAAAACCGCGATAGAATAGTCCGCTGTTTTATTTTTGTACGCTCGTCGTAGCTTCGATTAAAGTACTTTCGACCAAGCGAATGATGCATTCTTTACTCAAATGTATTCAAATTTTCTTAAGCGTGGGGCGCAAATTGACTTTTAGTCACTTCCTTACTCATTAAACTTAACCCCAAGCTTAGTGCTAATCGTTCAATTTTCAATCCAGATTGTGGCAAAACAGGTCAAAAAGCAGTATATTAAGGAAAATTATGATGTGAAATTACCGAAGTGCTTGGACAAGATACACCAATTACCGAAGCGCATCTTATTTAAAGAGAGAATGAAGTTATTAAAATAGATTTTAAGACCTACCGCTACTAGACCATCAGCAGCGATAAATCATTGGAAATCAGCAACTCGGATTTTCTCATTTTCGCAGTTATAACTACAAAATCCGAAAAGAGCTATATATTGATTTACCGATCTATCCTCTTGCCTAATCAACGGGCAGGTTCGGTTGTTACGATCCTTTTTAATGCAGCTTCCATTTTTCTTTTTTTGGATACAAATTTGCAATAAAATAGTTGTTTAAAATTACTGGAAGAGATTGACTGACCGAGCATGTAGCTACAGATGGACTACAATTGGTTAGCCGTAAATTTTGTACTTTACCCTCCGTTACGCAGCAGCGCAACATTTTGGCTTAGCAGTACTAAATTCTATGGGATAGAAAATTCCAATCTCCAATTTCTTTTCAATGACTTTAGCACCAGAGAACCCCAAAAGACCGATTTGTAACTCATAAGCACACGATGTCTCGACAACAAAAGTACCTACTACTTTTTTTTACTGTACTCTTCAGTATTACGATTGGAGTAGATTTTTTTTATAAGCAATCCGCCAACATCACCAACTATGGTGAGGAAATCACGCATTACCTCCAAACTCAGGAGGCTAAAGTGAAGGAGATCTTTGCGAATCAGACTTTGCTCAACGCACTTTTACTGGAGGACATTCCGAAAGAAGACCTCGACGAAAATTTTAAGTTGCGCAGTCAATTGGCGAAAGCACCCTTTACTATTTTCACTTCCAAGAACGATTCGCTCCTTTTTTGGTCCAACAATTTAGCGGCTTTCAAACTAGATTCAATTCGGTTTACGACTGGGCTTATTCACTTGCACAATGGTTTTTACTATTGTTTGAAAGACCAATATCGAGATGCTAAATTAGGAAAAGTAGATTTGACGGCTTTGATTCCGATCAAGGCCAATTATAGTATTAAAAGTGATTACCTCAAAGATCGGTTTAGTGCCGGACAATATATTCCGACCAATATCAATCCGACCAAGCAAGTGACTGAAAATATTATTCAGAATGCCAGTGGTGACACTGCTTTTTATTTGGAATTTGAAGGTCAATTGAAGAATCGACGCTACTTAGGTGGTATTTTTTGTTTGTACTTAATCAGTTTTATTCTTTTAGCCATCTTGCTAAATAGTCAGGCGAAACGAATTGCACAGTCGGGGCGACCTTGGCTGGGTGCGTTGTTTTTGATGGTGACCGTATTTGGGTTACGCTACATCAGTATTCTGATTGATTTCACGAGTAAATTTGAAGACATCAGTATTTTCTCAAAAAACCTCTTTAATACTTCGCTGAGTAATTCTTTGGGTGATTTATTGATTAATATTTTCTTATTGCTCTGGATGATGATCTTTTTTCATCAACGCTTTCCCATTCGTTCCTTTCAGCATTTATCAAAGCCCGTCCGTTTTAGTTTGACGACCCTCAATTACTTTTCGATTTTGATTGGTATTTTAATGATTGTCAACGTCTTTAAAAGTTTAGTCATTGGAACGGAGATTGTTTTTGATTTTGATTACGTTTTCAATCTGAACGTTTCGAGTTTGATTGCCATTGTTGGTGTGATTATTTTGCTCATTGCCTTATTCATTTTTAGTCACCGGATGATGTTGACGATTGTAAAAATTGGATTCAATCGTAATGAGCGACTAGCTGCCTTGGGTATTGCCTCTTTATTAGCTTTTCCTGTATTGTGGATGAGCAATTTATTATTGCCACCGATCTATCTGATTTTGATTGCCTTTGTTTTCATTTTAATTTTCGATTTGTTTGTTGACAACCGGCATATGTCTTTTACTTGGTTGGCCATTTGGATGGTAATTCTTTCTGCCTTTCCTTCTATTTTATTATTTAAATACAATGCTTATAAAGAAAGGCTCAATCGTTTTTCTTACGCAAAGACCTTAGCAGAATTACAAGATAGTGTTGCTGTAGTTGGATTTGAGAATTTACAGGAATCCATTCGAGCAGATAAGTTTATCCGCGAAGAAATTCGCAATACTCCGCACGACTTTGCGCCCAGCATGGATTCGATTGATGAGCGCATTAAAGACATTTACACAGGGAATGATTATTTATTTTATAATTATACCTACCAAGTTCATCTCAATAACTTACACAATCCTTCTATTACAGAAGCGCAGCGCAAGGAGATGACAAATTTACAGCAAAGATTAGCCGATGCTAAGCAAACCAAACTGGATGGTCTCTATTTTTGGACGGACAATCAAAAAGCATTTTCTTACTTTTTGAAATTACCTTTTGCAGAAAGCGAAAACAACCACAATCGTGTTTACCTAGAATTCCAGCGGGAGAAAAGAGAGCAATCCAAAGTCTACACCGAACTCTTGGTAGATCAACCTTATAAGAACTTAAAAAATATTGCGAATTACGATTACGCCATCTACAAAAAGTTTCAACGACTTGACGGACAAGGTCAAACTTACGGTCCGTACCTCAGCGAAGACGTTAGTATTGCACCTGGCGAGCGCAAAGAAATCATCGAAAAACCTTGGACGGAATTAACTTACCGTTCGGATTTAGATACTGATATCATCGTAGTTATTGGTCGCGATACCGAAACTTTTATCAAAGCAATTTCTTTATTCTCGTACATCTTTGGTATTCTAATTATTACGGTAGTACTCTTTTCTAGTTTAAATACCTTTTATCCATTTTTGCCGAATGCCTTCAATTTTTCTTTTAGCAAAAGTCCATCTTTGAAAGGAAAAATTCAGTGGTCAGTTATTGCTTCTATTCTAGTTTCGTTTTTTATTATTGGTTTCGTAACCATCTTTTTCTTTAAGAACCAAACGGAAAATTATCACTACAAGCGACTTGCACGTAAGACCACCTCTGTCCTAACCAATACTAATTTTGAAGTTCAGAATATGAGCATGGAAGCCTACTTGAAGGATTCAACAATTCTATTGGAAAAATTAGTGAAACCGCTTTCTGAAATTCACCGGCTAGATATCAATCTTTATGATTTGCGAGGACGCTTGATACACTCTTCCGAAGAAGATATTATTGACAAAGGTATTTTGATGCCACAAATGGATGCAATTGCTTTTTATAAATTATCGAGAGAAAAAGTGCCGGAGTACATTCAGGAAAAAGAAAGTGTTGGAGACTTAGCCTATAAGTCTTCTTATATTCCGATCAACGTCAAAACGAAAGATGGTCAAGATAAGACCATTGCGTATATGGGCATGCCTTATTATTCAAAGCAAAGAGATTTGAGAAACAACATCAGTGCTTTCATGAGTACCTTGATGAATGTTTATGTTTTCTTACTGCTGATTGCCGGAGGAATTGCCATCGTGGTTGCCAATTCGATTACTCGACCGATTGGTGTCATTGGAGAAAAGCTGAAGCAATTCAAGCTAGGCAAACGCAACGAGCCTTTGGAGTGGAAAAACAAAGACGAATTAGGCGCGCTGATTTCCGAGTACAATAATATGATTAGAAAATTGGAAGAGAGTGCTAAGATGCTCGCCCAATCGGAACGAGAAGGTGCTTGGCGAGAGATGGCAAAGCAGGTTGCTCACGAAATCAAAAATCCGCTGACGCCGATGAAACTCAGCATTCAATATTTGCAACACGCTTACCGAGCGAATCCAGACAACATCGAACCTTTGCTAAAAAAAGTATCGGTTACCTTAATCGAACAGATTGATAATTTAGCGGCGATTGCCTCAGAGTTTTCCAACTTTGCTAAAATGCCACGAGCAGAGAATCAGCAATTTGTAATTAACACTTTAGTTAGTTCGGTTTATGATTTATTCAGCGAAGGCGACGAACGGTCAGAGTTAAAACTTTACTTGCCAGAAGAAAGTTATCAAGTATTTGCCGATAAGAATCACCTCATGCGGGTATTCAATAATTTGATTAAAAATGCTTTGCAGGCGATTCCTGATGGTCGCAAAGGTTTGGTAGAAATCCATTTGTACCGTAAAGATCAATTGGCGATTATTAAAGTAAGTGACAATGGAACAGGAATTCCATTAGACAAACAAGAGAAAGTATTCGTACCTAACTTTACCACCAAGAATTCAGGAACGGGTCTAGGTTTAGCTATTTCTAAAAATATTATCGAAGCGGTTGATGGCAGTATTTATTTCCAAACGGAACCGAATGTTGGGACAGACTTTTTTGTAGAGATGCCGATTGTGGAAGTCGTGGCGTATGAGGAAGTGTAGTTTATTTTTAATCGTATTGTTTAAAATGCGCCAATTTTGTCTTCGCAATGGATAACCATTTAACTCGATCATATCTATTTCGTCCAATACAATTAATAATACAGGTTCGCAAAGTTCGAGTTCATCGACCCCAATATCTATTTTCATTGTATCTCCTACTACTCTGGTAAAATCCAGCAGAACGCTTAGGTTCGTTGGAGAATGATATCGCTAAACTACGTCAGAACTGTCAAAAAGAATCATACTACTTTCTGAAGTACTTGGCCCTCCTGGCTCCGGCGGGATCAATAATCTATATCTTTTTTTCTAAAACTTTTTCATTGCCCTTCCCGCAATCATTGTATCTTTTTCGTACAGAATTCGATCATGCCCAATCTCAACGAAAACGCAATCCCAGTCATACCCATGTTCCCAACTAGGTGTCCCTTCTAACCAATTTTGAGCAAAAAAATTAGAACTGTTCGCAAAGAAAAAATAAATTATTAGTAAACTGACTGGAATTGTTTTCATCTTGTTTCCATCTTGTTTTCATTTTCGTTTTCATTTTCGTTTTGTTTTGAATACTTTACAAATAAAATTAGAAGCTTTTTTACAAGTTATTTTCTTTTGGGTGAAATCAGGAAAATGATTAAATCAATTTAACGAAAATGCAGCCTAGCATACAAAGGTTTGAGAATATCACCTAAAAAGAAAACGTACCTATAACCAGTTTATTCCACAAAACAATCTATCCTTCCCCAAACTTTTATCCGAAATTCTTGTTATTTTCCTAGCATTCAATTCCCTTAGTTCAAAACTAAATTGTATACTAGCTAGAATTATTATCACTGAAGTTGTTTTAAAATGAGAATTGAAATTAGTTGTCAGCGCTTGGTTTTCAAGAGGAAACTCCATTTTTTTTTCGTAGCCATAGCTACGGGGAAAAATTAGCTGAAATATTAGAAATCAATGGTTGGCAAGGCTGTCTTTGCCAGCAGGCAGGTAAATCATCTACCTATTTTAAAACAACTTCACTAACACTAAACCGTAAATCCTATTTTGAAAACAGCAATTATTGGTGCAGGAATTGCCGGCATCGCCAGTGCCGTGAGAATGGCTTGCCAAGGACATCAAGTGGAAGTTTTTGAGGCGAATAGCTATCCTGGGGGAAAGCTTTCTAGTTTTGACGTGGAAGGTTTTCGCTTCGATGCAGGACCATCTTTGTTTACCATGCCGATGTACATCGAAGAATTGTTCGAACTAGCACAAGTGGAGATTGACGATTTTTTTAAGTACCAAAAACTAGAAGTTGCTTGTAACTACTTCTGGGAAGATGGAACGCGTTTGACGGCTTTTAGTGATCCAGAAAAATTTGCACAAAGCTTGGAAAAAGTGCTTGGTGTTCCTCCCGAACGGCTACGGAAAGCGCTGAAAGATAGTGAACGTAAATACAATTTGACCGGAACCATTTTTTTAGAAAACTCCTTGCACAAAGCAAGAACTTGGCTACGTCCAAAAGTGGCTAAAGCAATGCTACAAACTCCTAGCTTGGATATTTTCAAAACAATGAATGCGGTCAATGAACAACAATTAAAACATCCCAAGTTGGTGCAACTCTTTAATCGTTTTGCAACTTATAATGGTTCTAACCCTTATAAAGCTTCTGGCATTCTCAACATTATTCCACACTTCGAACATGGCTTCGGTACTTTTTTTCCGAAAGGAGGAATGCACTCGATTACCCAAAGTTTGTATCAACTCGCAGAAGAAAAAGGAGTGAAGTTTAATTTTAATACGAAAGTAGAAGAAATCATTTGTAAAAATGGAATTGCTACTGGAATTCGCCAGCAAGGTAAAACGGAGACCTACGATTATGTGATTAGCAATATGGATATTTTCTATACGTACAAGCATTTATTACCCAAAGAAAAACACCCCGAAAAAACTTTAGCCCAAGAAAAATCTAGCTCGGCACTCATTTTTTATTGGGGCGTCGATCGAAAGTTTCCAGAACTTGATTTACATAACATTCTCTTTAGCGATGACTATCGACACGAATTTGATTGCCTAGCCAAAGGTGAAATTTCTGATGATCCAACGGTATACATACACGTTAGTTCAAAATACCACGCTGCGGATGCGCCCGCTAATGCGGAAAATTGGTTTACGATGATTAACGTACCGTTTAACGCAGGGCAAGATTGGGATCAATTGATCGAACGCGCCAAAACTAAAATCGTCGAAAAGATCAATCGTATTTTGGGAATTAAATTGAGTACGCTTATCCGTTGCGAAGCGGTACTCGATCCTCGCAGCATCGAAAAAAGAACTTCTTCTCACTTGGGTGCGTTATACGGTACGAGTTCCAATGATCGCATGGCAGCTTTTTTGCGACATCCCAATTTTTCAAATCAAATTAAGAACTTATACTTTTGTGGTGGCAGTGTTCATCCAGGTGGCGGCATTCCCTTGTGTTTGCTTTCTGCAAAAATTGTTTCTGAGTTAATTGCGGCTAATTAATTTATCATGTCGAAGTTATATTTACAAAAAGAAAATCGCGCTATTGCTATTTTAATTATCGTCTACGCAGTCGGTTTGGTCGGCATTGGAGCAAACATCCACGACAGTTTTATTTTGTTGACGCCGTTAAATTTATTGCTATCACTCGGTTTAGTTTTATGGAACCATCCAACTTGGAATCGCGCTACTTATCTTTTTTTGATCGGCTGTTTTTTGGCTGGTTACGGAATTGAAGTTGTAGGTATACAGACGGGACTAATTTTTGGAAGTTATACTTACGGTCCCGTTTTAGGATACCAAATCTGGGAAACTCCTTTGATGATTGGTGTTAATTGGGTAATGCTCGTTTATTGCATTGGCGCTACGCTCAACCATAGTTTTCTAAAGGATAAAGCGATACTTTTAAAAGCGATCGTTGGTGCGCTACTGCTGCTGTTCTTAGATATTCTCATCGAACCCGTAGCGATTCATTATGACTTTTGGACTTGGGAAGCGATAGCAGTACCCTTGCAAAATTATCTAGCTTGGTACCTCATTGCTTTAGTGATGCTACTCAGTTTTTATTATTTTGTTGGTCGAGTAAAAAACAAAGTCGCGATTTGTCTTTTAGCCTTGCAGTTTATATTTTTTGGAATATTATTATTCTTGCGCTAAGTCTAGTCTGACCTACGCTTAAAATTACTTTTTTGACAACAAATGCTTAACTTTATTGTTAAATATAGTAGACTAAACATCAGTTAGATTTCAAGAAGTTATTTAAAAACTAGCTTAAACAACTTTCAAGTAAAGACTCTAAATAATTCGTAAGATGACCGTATCTTTTTATATTTTCATTACCATTGCTACCGTCATTACCATGGAATTTGTGGCTTGGTTTGCTCATAAATACATCATGCACGGTTTTCTATGGTCGTGGCACGAAGATCATCACAAGCCACAGCTCAAAGAAGGATTTTTTGAAAAAAATGATCTTTTCTTTTTAGTTTTTGCTATTCCAAGTGCTACTGCTTATATCGTTGGCAGTTCTACACCTCACTTTTGGTTATTTTTTGTTGGCGTCGGTATTAGTATTTACGGTTTGATCTACTTCTTGATTCACGATGTTTATATCCATCGCCGCTTCAAATGGTTTAAGCAATTGGATGGTGTCTATTCAAGAGCGATTCTCCGTGCGCACGGTAGTCACCACGCCGTACAAACCAAGGAAGATTGTGAATCTTTTGGATTATTGATTGTTGATAATAAATTCTTCAAAAGTCGTCGCGAAAGAAAAGCAGCAGAAAAGGAAGTATCTGCTTAATCTTGATAGAGCTCCTAAAAGCACCATTCTATTTAGTTTAAATGCTCAAAGTGCTTGCCCATATCAAAGCGTTTCATCCGTTTTTCTCCTCGCTCATAAAATCTAAATCGAGTTGCGAAAAGCCCTAATAAGGAAGTCATTTTTACATAAAATGAATGTACCGTTAAATCTTTTTTGCGACAACTAATCGAAAAAAAATAATCTTGCTCTACGTCCTGTCCTACGCTCCAATCTAATTCGTATAGACCTTGTGGCAATGCTTTGATGCGTTCCAATGCGGTAACCTCCAAATCATATCTTGCGAGATAGATTCTTACACATTCTTCCTTACTTTTCCTAAAGCTCCAAATCATCTAAAATAAGTTATAGAAAAAAATCACTTTTTTTTGTCACACTGCTACTTTTCATCGCTTATACAATTATGACAATTAAAACTAAACGGCAAATTGCTTCTTTTTCAGGAAAAATAACTCGTATTATTTTTGCTAATTAAGAGTTCTTATAAGTCCGTTTGGTAGGAAGGAATAGCTTAACAGTGGTGGTATAACACGTGCTGCTATCTCCCTAAGCTATTTCCTCATAAGAGTGGAAATTTACTTTTTTGTATAAAATAGACTCCGCTCTTCTAAACTCAATTGCTCAATACTATTTTTTATTTAAAAATGGTGTTGAGCTTTTGCAGTTAATGCATTGTGTATTACGCCTGCAGGTAAATTGGAGTTTCAGAACAACTTCTCTTAGTTTATTTTAATAACTCGTTTTCCCCCTAATATTTTGTCAAGCAGACCTTGATCATACTTAATGCCACCTCTATTCATGTATTCTTGTACCGCAGCTTCACAAATCTTTTTGTACTTTTCTAAACTATTTTTGAGTACTGCCCGAGAAGTAATTTTACCAAAACTCCTAAGCTTTTTCGTTAGCATTTTGCACTGTTTGGTTGCAAAAGTCTCAAAGCCAAAATTGCACGTTTTAGCATACTGTGCTCGATTCACTTTAAATATCATTTTCTTTGCCATGAGATCCAACGCATCCAGTCTCAACTTCTCCCCTTCCTTCAAAAAGTAACGCGTATAGTCTTCCACGCTTCGATCCTCTTGCTCACAACTGAGACAATTCCCATTCTGATCAATCAACATTTTTTGACCTTGGAAGATTGCTTTTGCCTTTCCTTCACTATTGAATTGACTGACTTGATCGTATTGCAATTTGATCGCAATATTCCCTTTGAGATCTACAAACCCCCACTTATTATCTTTCTCGACGGCGAGCATTTCGTTACTATAAGCCAAAGCATTTTCGAATTGTGGACTCAATAGTACTTCACCTTCTTGACTTTTCACTCCTAGTAATTTACTCGGATGTTCGAAAGCATAAATCGGGGTCGTAATCTTAGCTTCTTTCTCGATGTATTTTTCACAAATTTTCAATTGCTCCTGTAAGCGAGTGACATTCTCGATTTCAAGCGCTTTGCGGTAATTACTTGCTGCCGACCGATAATCCCCAATTTTAAAGTCTGCTGCTGCTTCCTTGCTCAGTTCTTCAACTTTAGCCCGATTCATCGCTGTAATTTTTCTTCCAATCAAATCAATCTGATTGCCAACTTCCATTTTTTCAGCGTCGGTCGTTGCTACTTTTTCTGCATCTTTTAATACCACCAAAGCCTGCTCGTAGCGTTTCGATTTTGCGTAGAGCTTTGCTTTTTTCATAAATTCTTGAAAGGCTTCCCGACGAGCTGTTGCCGCTAAATTAGGTGCTCCGACAGCATCGCAGCCATTTAGACAAGTTCCTTTTTTATCAATAAGTATTTTCTTTCCTCCACGGATTACCCAAGCTTCTCCGTTCACAAACTTTGTTGTAATGACCGAATCCAAATTGGCAATCACTTCGGTACCTTTTGCATTAATAAAAGCATAATTGCGGTCACCTTTTTTCACCATCGCCAAGCCTTCCTGAAAAGAAGCCGCTGCGGCATATTTTAAAGGAATAACTTCTTCCCCTTGTAAATTGATAAAACCACATTTTCCATTGCGCTTTACGTATGCTAATTCTTCTTTTTCGCTGTGTGGCCAAGCAATTTCGTATTTGAAATCAATTTTCGTTATTACATTTCCCTCTTTAACACTTATGTATCCCCATTCTCCAATGATATTTTTAACCGCCACTAATCCAAGACTTGGATTTTTCTTATCAACGTAATTGGTTCTAATTTTAGCATCCTCTGGAATTGCGCCATTTGGGTCTTTCACCTTCGTAAGATCAATAAATTCAACTCTACCTATTTTTTCGTTGAAAGTAGCCGACAAATAGGCATTATCCGAGTTGCCACTAGATAGCATTTTAATCGCCATCATTCCTACAATCCCAACGGCACACAGTGCAATAATTAATTTAAAAATCTCCATTCCAAAAATCTTAACTTGAAAGATTTTGGTTCGATCTGGTTTTGTTTGCTTTTCAATAACAATGGTAGGCTCTTTTTCTTCCTTAGGCATTACATTCGAACGCTCGGTCGATACTAAGCTAACTTTACAAGCTTGCATCAATTTTAATGCTTCCGTGGCATTCGGTTTAAAATGTAAAGCTTGTTTGAAATAATTATAAGCCGTTTCGTAAGCACCTTCTTCGTAGGCTTTTTTTCCTTGTATTAGATTTTGATCATAATACATTTGATCTTCCGCTTTCTCTTGGCAATGTTCAATCTTACGGTTGATGGTGACTAAGCTGGGTTGAAATCCTTTTTGATATAAATGTAAGGCTTCTCGCAATTGAGCTTGCGCTTTGTTCCAATCTTCTTGCGCCATCAAGTTTTCTGCTTCTTCGATCCACTGGGTAAAACTTGCTTGATTTTGTTCTTTTGGAATATCGATTTGACCTGCTTTCAAATCTAAAATAATTTTTTCAATAGCTTCTACCACGAGCTTATACGGTTCATCTTTATCTTCCCAGTGCGTACTTGCAATGGGGAAAGCACCTTCGGGTAAGGCTTCTAGTACACTCAACGGCGTACGTTCCCAGAGGCAAGGTCGTAGAATAATGGGAATTGTCCGAACTTTTCCAGTTTCGTTCAGCTCAATGGCTCGTTTCATTTCTTTATCGTAACAAAAATCCGAAGCGATAAAATCAGCACTAACGAGGAGCAGAATAATATCTGAATTTTCCAGGGCTTGGTGAATCTCATTTTCCCAATTAGTCCCCGCCTGAATCAGACCATCATACCAAATCTTATCCACTAGTTTGATCCGCTCCAAGATACTCAGCTGTACTCGCAGTTCTTCCAAATAAGCCTTATCTTCGCGAGCGTAGGCGATGAAGATGTTGATATTTTCTGGCGTATTAATCATATCGTTAGACTAAAATCCGTTAAAAAGATGTTTAAGTTTTCAAGATTGAGCGAAATTGAAGATTCAGGAGGCTTTAACCGTAATTCAAACGCTGAAGTTTGTTTTAAAAATAACGAATTGATCCTTACGGTTTATTTTGAAAGGATTAAACGTAATAATTAATCTAATTATTGGCATAACTGTTAGCGGTATTGGGTAGAAGAAAATAACAAAGTCATTTAAAAGTCTTATTTTCTTTGCCAAATACATTTCACTTAATACACTTTGTCCCTGAAATTAACGCGTAAATGGCGTAAACCTTGAAGTATATTCTCGTAATACAAAGCTACTCCGTCAGCTGGTAAAGTAAACGGTTGCTTAAAAATATAAAAGTTTTAACTAAACTTTAGTGAAATTCTTCCTATTTTAATCGAACTTAAGTAGTTCACAGAAATTGGAGTTACTCAATACTAATAAATTATGGCGATTGAGAATCAAATGTTAGACAAATTATCTCGTACTTTCGAATTGGAATTACCCCTCCGAGAAAGTATGGACGATTATTTGGATCTTATCATTCCTAATATTCGACCTTGGGGAGACGATTTGTATGAATACGAAGAAAAGGATTATTTTGAAACGCGCTGGTTAGAGATTAGAGAATCTGAAGATTTTCACGAATCAATGTTGCACATTTTTAACCAAGACAATGAATACCTGATTTCAATTGACGGGGATATTTATAAAGGAAGTTGGCGGATTTTTGAAAAATCCAATACGATGATTATTGAACGTATCGCCGGTGGTTCCATTGCAAAGAGTGAACTGTACGATCTTGCTTATTTATCTAGAGATTTCTTTATCCTTAAAAAACATGGAGATCAGTCTCGGAAAGGTCATCGTCGATATTTTGTGATGGGTAGAGAATCGGTTGTCAAAAACTTAGAATGGCGAGACGTCGTGGAATTACTTTTCAACGAATATCGTAGCGGCAATTCGAGTTTTACCACCATTGCAGTCGTCATTGCAATTGCGATCCTTGCCTTTCTAATTTTTTCAATGCTTTAGCTAATCCTTTATCCGCCTCCTGTACTACTTAAAATTATTTTAAATTTCCATCGTGGATAGTTTTCTTTTGGGTAAAGTGAAATAAAAGGTTGAGCCTTCTCCAAGTGTAGCATCTGCCCAAATTTGTCCGCCTTGTCGCTCGATGATTCTTTTACAAATCGCTAATCCAATGCCCGTTCCTTTATTGACGCCGTGCGGATTGATTCTTTGAAACAAACCAAAAATCCTTTGCTTTTCTTTCAGGTCAAATCCCATTCCGTTGTCCTTGATGGTAAACAAAATATCATACGCGCGTTCTTCTCCGTAAACGGTTAACCTAGGGCTTCTATCTTCTTGACTGTACTTCAAACCATTACCAACTAAGTTCTGAAAAATTTGTCCAAGTAAAACACGATTCGTTGCTAAATCCGGCATATCGTGGCAAGTAATTTCTGCTTCTTTTTCTTGCATTGACATACTCAGGTTTTGAATCACGTCCGTCAGCACAGCCATTGAACTTACCTCTTCCGTCGTAAAAGGTTTTGCACTCCATTTAGAATAACTCAACATATCTCGAATGAGCAAACTCATTCTATCCGCTCCATCCAAAACGTAGTCAATATCAAGTTCCGCTTCTTTATTGTTTAGTCCTTTGATATAGCGCCGTTTAATTAAGCTCGTATAACTTTTAATCATGCGCAAAGGTTCTTGCAAATCATGAGATACAACGTAACTGAACTCTTCCAAAGACTCATTGTGATTTTTTAATTTTTGTGCATACTCGTTCAACTTCATCCGTGCCGATTGCTCGAAAGAGATATCTTCAATCATAGAAATAATACAAGGTACACCCTCTTGTAAATCATCCATGACTTCTAAAGTAGATCTTAGCCATCGCTTGGTGCCGTCTTTACGAATAAAACGTTGCTCCTTGACGAGCGGTTTGTTCCCACCTCCTTTGATTTTTTTAAGTACAATATTGGTAGGCAAAAAATCGTGTTCATCAATATAATTGAGTCGATGCATCAGTTTTAATTCTGCTTCTGAGTAGCCAAGAATTTTCACGACCGTAGGATTTACTTGCATGACATTCAAGTTGCTATCCAAGAGCAAAATACCAATCGGAGAATATTCAAAAATATTTTTGAAGCGAATTTCACTTTTTAGCAGTGCAGCTTTACTTTTCGTCAACGAAGCAATTGCATCTAATTTTCCCACCAAAACGAAATAGCCTAGTGCGATCAAAAGCGTCAAGGACATGAATAAATAATTGGTTTCTACAATTGGTTTTTCACACATAAAGAAAAGACCAAAAAACTCCAAGTAAACAACAATTAAGTATATTCGTAAATGTTTTTTCGATTTGAATAATGCCGCTAAGGCGATCGCAACAATGATCGTTGCGGAGACATCATAGATTGGGAAATGATTGAGAAAACTCAAATGAATAGCGTAGGAAATATAGAGGAGCAACAACAAATAAAAAATAGAAGAGCAATTCCTCCGCACAAATACATTGTGATACGAAGTGTAATTCATTGCGAGCAAAGCTATCGCAATAAACAATCGAGGTAACGCAACATCTTGAATATCCGTGACCATGAAAGCATTCATCAGGGTAATTCCAAGAAGCAAAACAGCACATACGATGCTGACGCGTCGGAAAAAAATGAGGTCTTTTTTACTACTCATTGACCTTCTAAGTTATAATTGTTCGAAGTTAAATCATGCCTAGAGAAAGGAATGGAGTATTTATTCCAATCTAGTTATACTATTGTAAGTATACCGTTGGAAAATATTTTTGTTGCCTCGAAATGGAATAAAATATTTAAATAAATAAAATATAATAAACTGCAATTCAAAATAACTACAGTTCCTATACAAAAATGAGGTTAGACCTGATTGCTCAGATTTAACCTCATGTGTTAATACGAACATTCGTACCAACGATTGCCTAGAAGGCTACGAAATGATTGAGCAAGTAAAGACTACTTATTCAATACTTCCGCCATTGTTTTACCGATGTGAGCAGGAGATTTCACCACGTGAATACCACAATCTGCCATAATTTTCATTTTAGCTTCTGCCGTATCTTCATCTCCACCGATGATTGCACCAGCGTGTCCCATTGTTCTTCCTTTAGGAGCTGTTTGACCAGCGATGAAACCAACGACCGGCTTTGTTGCGTGTTCTTTAATCCATCTTGCTGCGTCAGCTTCCATACTTCCTCCGATTTCACCGATCATGATAATACCATCCGTTTCAGGATCTTCCATCAACATCTGTACCGCATCTTTCGTGGTTGTTCCTACGATTGGATCTCCACCGATTCCGATACAAGTAGATTGTCCCATTCCGGCTTTCGTAACCTGATCAACGGCTTCGTAAGTAAGGGTTCCCGAACGTGAAACGATTCCAATTCTTCCTGGATTATGGATAAAACCGGGCATGATTCCTACCTTTGCTTCTCCAGGAGTCATTACACCAGGACAGTTAGGACCAACCAATCGGCAATCCTTATCATTGATGTAAGCTTTCACCTTCACCATATCTTGTACAGGAATTCCTTCTGTGATACAGATGATCACTTTAATTCCAGCTTCTGCAGCTTCCATAACGGCATCGCCCGCAAATCTTGGAGGTACGAAAATAATAGAAGTATCTGCTCCTACTTTGTCTACCGCTTCTTTTACGGTATTAAATACAGGCTTTTCGAGATGCGTTTGTCCTCCTTTTCCCGGAGTCACACCACCTACGATATTGGTGCCGTACTCAATCATTTGTCCTGCGTGGAAGCTACCTTCTTTTCCAGTAAATCCTTGCACGATGATTTTTGAATCCTTATTAACTAAAACAGACATAATTTTATTTTATCGTTATTTGAATATGCTATCGTATTGAGAACATGACTTTATGAAGTTGTTTAAAGTAGATCTTAATACCTACCGGTAAAGCATTTTAAAACATCTTCTATCTAAAATATTTTTCTAGTGGAATATTATCCCCTGATTTTATTCTTCTTCTTTATCAATAATAAAAACATCTTCTTTATCTTTTTGCATATAGTAATGTTCTCTAGCAAATTTCTCTTTATCCTTTTCGATGTCTTTTTTATCCTCTTGAATTGCTTTAATATTTTCTTGGTAATAAACTTTGTCCTCTTCTAATTTATTGAGTGTTTGTTGGAGTTTCCAATTCGTCAAAAAATCGTGTCGGTCAAAGAGAATTAACCACGCAAAAAACAAGATAAGTACCCAGAAGTACCAATTTCGCAAAGGCGTTGGTATCTTTTTGAGGTAAACTTGAAAAGGATTTTTACGTGTTGCCATGATCTATAAATTTAAGGACAATTATCGTCCTAATAATGCTCGCCCTGGATAAATTCCAGAATCGCCCAATTCTTCTTCGATTCTAAGCAATTGATTATATTTAGCAACCCGATCGGAGCGAGACGCTGATCCCGTTTTGATCTGCCCAGTATTCAGTGCTACGGCTAAATCAGCAATTGTGGTATCCTCCGTTTCTCCGGACCGGTGACTCATTACGCTCGTAAAAGCATTCCGAGTAGCCATATTAACCGCATCAATGGTTTCCGTTAAGGTTCCGATTTGGTTTACTTTAATCAAAATTGAATTTGCAGCATCCGTATCGATTCCTCTTTGTAAGCGCTCGGTATTGGTAACAAATAAATCGTCTCCTACTAATTGAATTCTATCACCCAAAGTTTTCGTCAAAGAAGACCAACCCGTCCAATCGTCTTCGTGCAAACCATCTTCAATGGAGAGAATAGGATATTTATCACACCAAGTTTTCCAGTAATCTACCATCTCCGCACTCGTTAATTTTTCTCCTGTAGATTGGTGGAAGTGGTATACTTTTTCTTTTTCGTTATAAAATTCAGAAGCCGCGGCATCCATTGCAATTACCATATCTTCTCCTGGTCGGAAACCTGCTTTTTCAATTGCTTGAATAACGATTTCAATCGCTTCGACGTTAGACTTGATATTGGGTGCAAAACCACCCTCGTCTCCTACGTTGGTAGAATAACCTTTCTTTTTCAATACCGCTTTCAAATGGTGAAATACTTCAACGCCCATTCTCAAACCATCGGAGAAAAATTCTGCACCGACGGGCATGATCATAAACTCTTGGAAGTCGATACTATTATCTGCGTGCGAACCACCGTTTAAAATGTTCATCATCGGTACGGGCAATACGTGTGCATTTACACCACCGACGTAGCGATACAGCGATTGCCCCGCTTCCTCTGCGGCAGCTTTGGCTACAGCTAAAGAAACACCTAGAATAGCGTTGGCACCTAGTTTTGATTTATTTGTTGTACCATCTAATTCTTTCATCAAATTATCGATATAAATTTGATCGGTAATTTCTACCCCGATCAAACCTTCTCGAAGAATTTCTTCAACATTTTTACAAGCAGTAAGTACTCCTTTTCCAAGGAATCGCTTCTTGTCGTTATCTCTTAATTCTACGGCTTCGTGCTTACCCGTAGAAGCACCAGATGGTACGGCGGCTCTACCAAAAGAACCACTTTCCGTTAATACCTCCACCTCAATGGTTGGATTTCCGCGAGAGTCTAAAATTTCTCGTGATCGAATATCTAATATGCTGCTCATAAAACTTAAACTTTTTTAGTGGTGTGATTAAATTTTTTGGTTGTGGTTTTATTAGTAGCTCCTTCTATCAATGCTATAAAATCATCGAATAAGTATCTTGAATCGTGTGGTCCGGGTGAAGCTTCTGGGTGATATTGCACCGAAAACGCTTTTTTACCGACTACCCGAATACCTTCGATCGTATCATCATTTAAATTTTTGTGTGAAACTTCCACTACGCTTTCATTCGCAAGGATTGCTTCTTGGCTTACGCCGAAACCGTGATTTTGACTCGTAATTTCGGATCGTCCAGTAATAACATTTTTAACGGGATGATTAATCCCTCGATGCCCGTTGTGCATTTTATACGTTGAAATACCTAGCGCTAAGGCCAAAATCTGGTGTCCCAAGCAAATTCCAAACAACGGTTGATCCGCTAGAAGAATTGCTTTTGCCGTTTCTACTGCGTAAGGCATTGCCGCTGGATCGCCAGGACCATTTGATAAAAAGTAGCCATCAGGATTCCAAGCTTTCATCTCTTCGTAAGAGGTCTTTGCTGGAAATACTTTCAAATAGCAATCTCTTTCCACCAAACATTTTAAGATATTCTTCTTAACTCCGATATCTAATACCGCAACCTTCAAGCTTGCATTTTCATCTCCCATAAAGTAGACTTCTTTAGTACTTACTTTGGAAGCTAACTCTAATCCTTTCATTGAAGGAATATCTTTCAACTTACCCTTCAAGGTATTAACATCTAAGATTTCCGAGGAAACGATCGCATTCATTGCTCCCTTGCTACGGATATGTCGAACAATCGCACGAGTATCTACATCTGAGATGGCAACTAAGTTATGAGCTTCAAAATATTCTTGAATCGACTGATCCGCCATACTTCTCGAATAGTCTTCATTAAAATTTTTACAAACTAAACCTGAGATTTTGATGCTATCCGATTCTACGTCAGCATTGCTGATACCATAATTTCCGATGTGAGCATTTGTCGTTACCAACATTTGACCAAAATAAGAAGGGTCGGTAAAAATTTCTTGGTAACCCGTCATTCCGGTATTAAAGCAAATTTCACCGTAAGTAGTTCCTATCTTTCCTGCCGCTTTTCCATGAAAAACGGTGCCATCTTCAAGAAGGAGTATTGCTAAATTTTGTTCCATAAGCGTTTTATGATAATCATGATCTAAAATTAGTGCAAAGATAATATTTCTTAGTTATTTGACTTTGCGATTTCTTTAAAAAGTAGCTTTCAATTGAAATTATTTCTTAGTCAAAGCGCTACCTCCTGATATCTTTGATTGTCGGTAGCCTTAATTTGACTAAATACCAAGACAAAGAAAATTATCCTAAAATCATATTCGTATTTGGCTATAAAAAACGGGTGAGATAGCTATTAAACTACATCACCCGTCAGGTATATTTTATCGTAAATGAAAGTGCATGCTATTCTTCATCAGCTGCAGGCTCATTTTTGTTCTCTTCGACTGTTGTTTCTGTAGCTACTGTTTCAGTAGATGCAGATTTCTTCTTTCCTCTTCTAGTACGAGGTTTCTTAGCTGTTTTAGTAGAGGCAGAAGATTTATTAGTGTAAACGTCATTAAAATCAACTAGTTCGATCATTGCCATCTCAGATCCATCACTTCGTCGGAAACCAGTTTTGATGATTCGGACATATCCACCGGGGCGATCACCAACTTTACCAGCAACTACGTCAAACAATTCTTTGATTGCTTCTTTATTTTGCAAGTAACTGAATACAACTCTTCTAGAGTGTGTTGTATTGTTTTTAGCTTTAGTGATTAGCGGTTCGATGTGTATTCTCAAAGCCTTAGCTTTGGCAACAGTAGTGGTGATTCTTTTGTGCATAATCAAAGAAATCGCCATATTTTTCATTAGCGCTTTTCTGTGTCCTGCCTTTCTTCCAAGGTGATTGAACTTCTTTCCGTGTCTCATCTTTTAAATTTTAAATTGGTTAACTTCGCAGCACGTACTTTAACTTTCCGTTACTGCCAAAATATATTTATGTTATAAACTAGTCTTCTTCTAATTTGTACTTAGACAAATCCATTCCGAAGGTTAAACCTTTATCTTGAAGTAATTCTTCAATTTCTACTAAAGATTTCTTACCGAAGTTACGGAATTTCAAAAGTTCGTGTGTATCGTATCGAACTAATTCTGCCAAGGTGTTAATTTTAGCTGCTTTTAAGCAGTTGTACGCCCGTACAGATAAGTCTAAATCTTCTAAAGAAGTTTTCAACAACTTACGCATATGTAAGATGTGCTCATCAACGATGTTATCTTCTCTAGATGCTGCATCGTCGAAAGTAATATTTTCGTCGGTGATGAGCATTAGGTGTTGAATCAAAATTCTTGAAGCTTCTTTAATTGCATCTTCTGGGTGAATTGTACCATCCGTTTTAACGTCGATTGTTAATTTCTCGTAATCGGTACGTTGTCCTACCCGAGTGTTAGATACTTTGTAAGCAACATTTTTGATTGGTGTATAGATCGCATCGATTGGAATAACACCAATCGGAGCATCTTTTGGTAAGTTTTCGTCGGCAGGAACATAACCACGACCTTTAGTGATCGTTAATTCCATTTCCAAGTTGACGAAAGGCTCCATATTGCAAATAACAAGTTCAGGGTTCATCACCTTAAACACGTTGGTGTGCTCTTCAATATCTCCTGCGTGGAATCTATCTTTACCACTGATGGTAAGGTAAATTTTTTCGGAAGAAACATCTTCGTCTGCAATGAGTTGTTTGATTCTAATCTGCTTCAGATTCAAAATAATATCTACTACATCTTCGACTACTCCGCGAATTGTGGCAAATTCGTGTTCAACGCCAGCAATTCGTACTGCTGAGATTGAGAATCCTTCCAGTGAAGATAATAATACTCTTCTGAGTGAATTACCGATGGTTTGACCGAAGCCAGGTTCCAAGGGTTTGAATTCGAAGGTGCCCTCAAAATCAGTTGCTTTTTGCAAAATAATTTTATTGGGCTTCTGGAAATTTAAAATGCTCATATGTTGAGTTAATCTTTAGAGGAGAAAAAATAGGCTTTGAAACCTTATATTCTGACATAGCAAAATGTTTGACAATTAGCAATGGAGCCAATTGTCAAACAAGCTAATTATATAGATTACTTAGAGTAAAGTTCAACGATTAATTGTTCGTTGATATTCTCTGGAATCGCTTCTCTTTCAGGGTAGCTAAGGAATACGCCTTCTAACTTATCAGGGTTCCATTCCAACCAGCCAAATTTTCTAGCATCACCTTTATTTCCAACGCTATCTCTGATCACTTCAAGGTTTTGAGATTTTCCTCGAACGCCAATGATATCACCTGGCTTTAAGTGGCAAGAAGGGATATTGGTCACAACACCGTTAACGGTAATGTGTTTGTGCGAGACTAATTGTCGAGCGCCGTTTCTCGTAGGAGAAATTCCTAATCGAAATACCGCGTTATCTAATCTTGCTTCCAAAAATTGTAAAAGTACTTCACCGGTTACTCCTTTTTTGCCATTCGCTGCCTCGAAGAGGTTGCGGAATTGACGTTCTAGTACACCATAAGTATATTTTACCTTTTGTTTTTCCATCAACTGTTTAGCATAGTCGGACTTTTGTTTTTTCCGTCTAGTATTACCATGCTGTCCAGGACCATACTTTCTTTTATCAAAAGACCGATCGAAGCCAAAAATTGGCTCACCGAAAGCTCTGGCTTTTTTAGTCTTAGGACCCGTATATCTTGCCATTATATAGTTTCTTTAATTAAGCTATCTTATTAATATTATACTCTTCTTTTCTTAGGTGGTCGGCAGCCATTGTGAGGAACTGGCGAAACGTCTTTGATTCGTCTCACTTTAATTCCAGCTACATCGATTGCACGAATCGCCGCTTCTCTTCCTGATCCAGGTCCTTTAACAAATACCTCTACAGAACGTAATCCTGCATCGTAAGCAACCTTTGCTGCATCACTTGCTGCAATTTGAGCTGCGTAAGGTGTATTTTTCTTAGAACCTCTAAAGCCAGCTTTTCCGGCAGAAGCCCAGGAGATCACCTGTCCCTTTTTATTACAAAGAGAGATGATGATATTATTGAAACTAGCTTGAATGTGTACGTGACCTTCTGGTTCAACTTTTACATTCCTTTTTTTAACTTTTTTTCCTTTTGCCATCCGACTAATGATTATTTAGTTGCTTTCTTTTTATTTGCTACTGTCTTACGTCTACCTTTACGCGTACGCGCATTTGTTTGAGTTCGTTGACCTCTTAATGGAAGACTTTTACGGTGACGGAGTCCACGATAACATCCAATATCCATTAACCGTTTGATATTCATTTGAATTTCAGAGCGAAGTTGACCTTCTACTTTGTATTCTTCTTGAATAAGGCTAGCGATATTTCTTACGTTATCATCTGTCCAATCAGTAACTTTGGTGTTTTCGTCGATTCCTGTTTTTTTAAGGATTTCCACTGCGATAGATCTTCCTATACCGAAAATATAAGTAAGACTAATGACACCACGTTTATTTCTAGGTAAATCGACACCTGCTATTCGAGCCATGAGTTCTGTTTTTTATTAACCTTGACGTTGTTTGAATCTAGGATTCTTTTTATTAATTACGAATAATTTTCCTTTTCTCCGCACAATTTTGCAGTCAGCTGACCTTTTTTTAATTGATGCTCTAACTTTCATGTCCAATTATTTAAAATAGTAAAACAGCTATAAAAATAGCTCGTTAATAATTTTTAAAATTCTATCTATTTATAGCGATAAGTAATTCTACCCCTTGATAAGTCGTACGGAGACATTTCCACAGAAACTTTATCACCAGGAAGAATTCGGATGTAGTGCATTCTCATTTTACCAGAAATGGTCGCCAAAATTTGGTGCTCATTTTCTAGTCGTACACGGAAGGTTGCATTTGATAATGCTTCCTCTACAATCCCATCTTGTTTTATTAAACCTTGCTTTGCCATATTTTAGATTTCGGAGTGCAAAGATACAAAAAAAATAATGATTTTCCTCCAAATTATTGGCAAAAACCATTTTATTTTCTCCTAGCACCTACCAAAACGGTAATTTTATCGTTATAAATTAATTTTCAAGTACTATTCTTACTAAAAAATGATCACACTAAATCTTTAATTGCTACCTCCCGTACTGCGTCATTTTTCTTAATTTCTTCTTCTACAATTACGTGATTTGAAAGAATATCTGCCTTCCCTTTTCGCACTGCAATAGTATGCTCGTAGTGTGCCGAAGCTTTACTATCTTTTGTAATAATCGTCCAACCATCTTTCGCTTGACGCACTTCCTTCACCCCCAAATTTACCATCGGTTCGATCGCAATAACGAGTCCATCTTTAAGCATCGGTCCTTTTCCTCTTTTCCCGTAATTAGGAACCTCTGGAGCTTCGTGCAAAGACTTACCGATTCCGTGACCAACCAACTCTCTCACTACGCCATAACCATGCTGCTTTTCACAGTAATCCTGTACGGCAAATCCAATATCTCCTAATCGTTTACCAGCTACCGCACTATCAATCGCCCGATACAAAGAAGTATTGGTTACGCGCAACAGTTCCATGGTGGCTTCGTCTACTTCACCAAGAGCAAAAGTATAAGCAGCGTCCCCATAAAATTCATTCATGTAGGTTCCACAGTCTACAGAAACGATATCTCCATCTTTGAATTCTGTTTTATTTGGAATGCCGTGTACGACACCTTCATTTACAGAAATACATAAAGTAGCAGGAAACCCGCCATATCCCTTAAACCCTGGAATGGCTTGGTGGTCTCTAATTAACGCTTCTGCCTCTTTGTCGAGCTGTTCACCCGTCATTCCTGGCTTTATGATACTCGCTACGTGAGCAAGTGTTTTACAAACTAATAGGCAACTTTCGCGAATTAGTTCGATCTCTTCATCAGTTTTATAAAAAATCATCTATCTAAATTAAATTGTACGTGTAGGCTTGATTTAAGCAATCATCCTTTAGCTCCTTGAAGTTTCGCAACGGCTATGGTAGCAGATTACGATAGGTGCTTAATAGTAAACAATAAAAATGAAAAATGTTCCTAAAATCTTACTGATTTAACCATTTCAACAGGTATTCAATGTGATTTTGAGATTGAAGTTACATTGATATTAAGCGGAATTAATTCATTAGTAATCATCCGTCAAAAATAACTTCACTAAGTAAATACGGTAAGGAAACCATTTTAAAATAAAAAAAAAACTGAAGTACAGTGTCCAATGCTTTAACCTAAGTCTAACCTGTAGTAAGTACCAAGACAAATTAACTCACTGATTAACTTGCATTATCTTTTGAACAGTCTATTCGTTGCTCAAAGCCTTCCTAAGCTAAGGTTAGGTAGATAAATTATTAGTATTGATTTATTTTTAAATAACTCCTTTAAGAAAAGCCAATATGGACTACGATCGTTTTCGTTTCTTTTGGATTCCTCCGATTTAATCTAAGTGTTATATTTTCCAAAAATTTAAACTAGCTATAGTTAGCTACAGTACTATGCGGCTTACAAAAGCACTGCTAAGTTTATTTAAAGTTGTGAAAAACACAAATTTTGACTACCCACTTAAGTAGGTAGTCAAAATTTTGGGTTAGCTAATCTAGTTGGAATAGCTAAATATAATAACGTGTGCCTGAATTACATTCCAGCACCAATCCCTTGCATTCTACTTTTTCCTTGTAATCTACCAGATTTAACAAGTCCATCGTATTTACGCATTAAGAGATGACTTTCAATTTGTTGTAAAGTATCTAAAACTACCGCTACTAAGATCAGTAAAGAAGTACCACCAAAGAACATCGCAAAAGCGATATTAACTCCAAAAGCTGCTGCGAAAGCAGGGAGGATTGAGATAATTCCTAAAAAGATAGATCCAGGTAAAGTAATTCTAGTTGTAACGGCATCAATAAACTCAGCAGTGTTTTTCCCTGGTTTGATTCCGGGAATAAATGCATTCTGACGTTTAAGGTATTCCGCGTATTGTTGTGGATTCACAAGTAGTGCAGTATAAACGTAGGTAAATACAACTACTAAAATGAAGTAAATAATATTATAAGGTCCCGAAGTAAAGTCATTCAGTGCCATTAAGAAAGAATTCTCAGCAGCGGCATCGGTAAATAACTGTGCTACTGTTACGGGTAAGAACATCAATGCTTGCGCAAAGATAATCGGCATTACCCCCGCAGCATTTACTTTCAAAGGAATGTAATCTCGATTTCCAGTAGCAGGCATAGCATTAGCACCACGACCAACCATTCGTTTCGCAAATTGAATAGGAATCTTACGCACGCCTTGGACAATTAGTACGGTAGCCATAACAACTACGAACAATAAAGCCATTTCGATAACGAAAAGTAAGATATTATTATTTAACTGCGACGTGAATTCGAAGATAAAAGCTGACGGTAAAGAAGCGATAATACCAATGGTAATCAATAAAGAAACACCATTTCCGATTCCTTTGTCCGTAATTCTTTCTCCCAACCACATAGCGAAAATTGTACCCGTAGAAAGGATGATAATATTACAAATCCAAAAAATTCCAGTTGGAATATTAGGATCCACGGCACCTAAACTATTGATATAAGTCAAGTAACCACTACCTTGTACTAAGGTAATTGCTACGGTAAGTAATCGAGTGATTTGATTGATTTTCTTTCTTCCGGACTCCCCTTCTCTTTGCTGTAATCGTTGGAAATAAGGAACGGCAAAACCGAGTAATTGAATAATGATCGATGCAGTAATGTACGGCATGATCCCGAGGGCGAAAATAGCGGCACTATTGAAAGCACCTCCAGTAAATACGTTAATTAATCCAAGTAAGTCATTTGGATTACCGTTCGAAGCTGCATCTTCCAATACAGAAGGAACAACACCTGGTAGAACGATAAAACATCCAAATCTAAATACCATGAGCATTGCCAAGGTGAATAGAATTCGATCTTTCAATTCTTTAATCTTCCAAATGTTTTTTAAGGTAGTAATTAATTTTTTCATCAGCGATAATTATGATTTCGGTCTTTTACTCTAAGCTTGAGTTAATTATTTAACGGAAACAAATCCAAAATTGTTCCTAAATTAAAGGTTTTCCATAAAATGCAATAAACTTGTTGCTCTTTAGTGATAAAGCAACAAGTTATTTATAATTTTCTAGAATTGCACTTTTAATTTGCAAGCTTGAGTTTTAATTTATACTAAATTAATGCTCCCTCCTGTTGCTTCGATTGCTTTTTTAGCACTTTCTGAGCAAGCATTAGCGCTGACACTCAACTTGGATTTTAATTCTCCGTTAGCTAAAATTTTAATCTTATCAGTTTTCTTCACGATACCATTTGCTACTAAATTCTCTTGATTGATGGTATCTAAGTTGTATTTATCTGCGATGTCCTGTAATCTTCCTAAGTTGAGTGCAACGAACTCCTCTCGGTTTGGATTATTAAATCCACGTTTAGGCAAACGCATTTGAAGTGGCATTTGACCACCTTCGAAATTTCTCTTTCGGCTATAACCAGAACGCGACTTTTGTCCTTTGTGTCCACGGGTACTTGTACCACCACGACCAGAACCTTGTCCTCTTGCTATTCTTTTTACCTTTTTAACCGCTCCCTTTGCAGGTTTGAGACTATGTAATTCCATTTTGTTAATTCTTTACGAAACTCCAATAATAAACGATGTTAGCTAAAAGCTTACATTCCTTCCACTTTCACTAAGTGGCTTACTTTTTTAATCATCCCCAAGATTTGAGGCGTAGGATTGTGTTCTACGGTTTGATTCATTTTGCGCAAACCTAATGCGAACATAGTATCTTTTTGTCTTTTTGGACGATCGATGATACTTCTAACTTGCGTTACTTTTACTTTACTCATTTTTATAAATGTAAGCTTATCCGTTAAACAATTTTTCCATTGAGATATTACGCTCTTTAGCTACTTGCATTGGAGATCTCAATTTTGCTAAAGCGTCAATAGTAGCTTTCACTACGTTATGAGGGTTGGATGATCCCTGTGATTTAGCTAATACATTATGAACACCTGCACTTTCTAAGACGGCACGCATTGCACCACCAGCGATTACCCCTGTACCCTCTGCGGCAGGCTTAATAAATACTTTACCAGCACCGTACTTCCCTTTCTGCTCGTGTGGAATAGTACCTTTATAGATTGGTACTTTAATTAAATTCTTTTTAGCATCATCTACCGCTTTAGCAATAGATTCTGATACATCTCTAGCTTTTCCTAAACCGTGCCCTACGGTACCGTTTCCATCTCCTACTACCACAATCGCAGCGAAGCTGAAGGTACGTCCACCTTTGGTAACTTTCGCTACTCGATTAAGGTTAACTAATTTTTCTTTTAACTCGCTTTCTGTAGGCTTTCCTCTATTTGAAGTCTTCTTTGCCATTACTAGATTATTTTAAAGTTTGAGACCACCCTCACGAGCGCCTTCTGCTAA